>JAFACO010000576.1 GCA_023425485.1 Bacillota bacterium | reverse complement strand
GGCGGGGTATCAATACTACCCCAGGTTAAATTAATAAAGGTAAGGTTTTGCGTGTTCTGGCTTAGTGTAAGATAATCTATATCCTCAATAACTGTCATTCCATCTGCTTCCAATAATGAGTAATTTACGGTCACGAAAAACAGTAGATTCGCAGCTTGCAATTTTTCTTCTGCTTTACGCAATAAATTTTGATAGAGAAGCTGATTATCTTTTGTTAAATTATTCAAAATGAGATTAACCCCATAATACCCTTTCTGTTTCATAATGGATATAAATTCATCCATCATCCTACTCTGATATTCTTCATCTAGAAGAACCCGGTAGGTTAATTCAATATTAGGGTCACCTTTATAGGTCAACGTAGTTAGGAACAACAAAGGTATTGTTCCATACTGCTTAGCAGCGTTTAAAATATCTGTATCATCATGAAAGGTAGAAATACTACCACTTTCAAGGACTGTATAATTAAAAATAGATAAGTAAGTAAGGTTTGGTAATGTCTTAATTAGAGTTTCCATTTTTATAAACGGATACGCAAAGCCATTTGTGGTAATCGTTTTTTTTGTATTATAACTGATAACCAAGGAGTCACCTGGATAAATAAACTCTCTATCTGATAGATAGGGATTATTTCTAAGAATTTGCATAACAGATACCTGATACCTGTCAGCTATACTCTCTATTGTTTCCCCCTCCGAGATAACATGAGTGGTTTTTGGATAAGTAATGACTAACGCTTGGCCGGTGATTAAATTATATGGATAAGGCAACCCATTATCTGCTGCCAGTTTTTCTACCGTTACACCATATTTTCGTGCTATATCAACCAAGGTATCTCCTGGTTGAACAACATATATCTCCATACATGCCCTCATTAGGTTTTCTTAGTATAATATATGCACGAGTTTCACATTTCTGACATATCTGCTGTATTACATATTTCATTATTAGAGCATCCTAAGCGCAGCAAATACTTGGATACGACAATTAGCAAATCAAAAGCTACTAGTTATCAAAACAACCAGAATATCCTGTCCGCAGACACACAAAACCCAAGTTTCTTTTGTAATTCTAAAGATGCTTTATTATTTACTTCAATCTGCGCAAAAGGTACCTGTCCCTTTTGGAGCATACGATTTACCATGTAGCTTTCCAGTATTGTTCCATACCCTCTATTTCTGAAGTCTGGAAACACTTCCAGCAATCCAATACTTCCTTCTAAATGGTTTCCTATAAATCCAATAAGTACTCCATCTCTATATCCACCAAACATTGCGCCTTGCTCCAACAGCTCTTTTACTTCTGAATAAGATAGTTTTTTATAATGTTCTAATATGACATCCATATGTTCTAATTCTAATGTACGAATAGAAATCTCATCACTAACCTCCAGCATATGTTCCTGCTCGTAAACCACTTGAAAGCATTCCATCTTTCCTTTTAAATTGAACTTATTACTGATGAGTTCTACCATATTTTCTTGATGCGCTACAAAGAGGCTACACTCTGAAATTGTATTTATTATGTTACAGCCTAACTTAACATCATTGACTGAAATCATATAAGCATCGCTTTTTTGCTCTCTTATCAATACTCCATCCACATCTGCATATAATAAATCCGCTGTATTTCTTCTGATTACTTCCATCATATCCATATGCAGCAATGGATTCTTTGATAAGTATTTAATAGCTTTATCCTTCATGTTCTTCCACCTTTAAATTTTTAATCGCATGTTTAAAGAATTCTGTTTCTTTTTCTTTATTCTGGTCACTCATAAAATGATAGGAAATGGTCATTCCATCCCCCATTGTCACAACTCCAATAATATGCTTTGCATAGGATACAACCGGCGGAATAAAGATAACATTTCTTAATTCGTATTCCCCATAGACATTAGGAATATCCAGTCTTGTAAGATTTGTAATACCTAACTCTCTGGCCTGCCCTCCCGCATAGCCCATTAGCTTTGCAAACTTTTGTGATATTTTATTCTGATATAGTCCGTAAGTAAAAAATAATGCAGAATCAATCAGGCTTTTTTGAAACAATGGAATAAACCTGAGTATAAAATACTTTGTAACTGGTTTCGCGAGTTTAAATAGAGCCTTTCTATGGATGAGCTGTGCATTTTTCTTGAAGCCTAGTCTGTCAGAGTAAGTATGATTTACACTTATTCCTGTTGCTTGATTGGACATGGATTTATTATTGTCTTTTCTAGCATTTACAGCAATCCCAATGATACTATTCTCTCTATTTGCCTCTAGAAATGCAGTAATAATATAACTATTAACAGATACTCCAATCTGCTTCGCATTCTTATGTATTTGAGTTAACTCCTCGGGTGTAAAATATTCGAGTAAGACTTGTGAACTGCGGTCCTTCCAGTATGTTTCATGGATTTTATAATAATCCTTCCAATGAAAAATACGTCCTGTACTCTTCCATTTATGATTATACCTGGAGGCATATAGTTTTACGAGTTTTGGCAATTCTGATTTTGGTGGCATGGATTCTTGAGTAATTAATTCCATTTCCTTATATTCCAGCTTTTCGCCGGATAAAGCTCTCATGATATCCTCCAGAAAATAGGTTATGGATTTTCCGTCCCCCACCAAGTGGTGCGCCATTAAAAATAAATAAGTACCTTCTTTTGACATAATAACAAATACCCTTATAAATTCTCCTTGATCAATAGCAAAGGGTATCTTTTCATTCATCCTCATAAGATCAAGCCACTTATCTTTAACAATACTAACCTTACAGCCACTTTCCTCCATCCGCTTATAATATGAATTCCCTAATCCGTCAAATTCGATTTTAGACATGGTTACTTCGTTTGCAAGAAAGGCTTTTTTTATAGCTGTTACTATCTCTTCAGGCAAAGGATTTCCTATTATCTGCACCTGAAACTGTATATAGATATTAGGTTCAAATAAATCGACACGTTCAGAGTCAATGTATTTTTCCATAAGGTTAACCCTGCCTTTCTCAATTGATATATCTTTTGATTTGATGTACCCAGCGATAGATAACCACTTTTTGTGGAAATATTTTGGCTAATACATGAAGCCATTTCACATACAAAGTACAAACCGACATATCTTCTCCACGCTTTGCATCCTTAAGAGCTTGAACTGCAACTCGGTCAGGTGGAACAATACCAGGAAACTTAATCTTTCTTCCATTCATTTCTTTTAATAATAAATCTGTATAAACCCAGCTTGGACAGACAGCCGTTGCAGTTATTCCTGTGCCCTTCAACTCTGCATTTAAAGCTCGGGAATAGCTTCGCTCAAAAGCTTTCGTTGAGGCATATAAATTAAGATAGGGTAATGGCTGAAAAGAAGATGCGGAAGATATATTTAATATTCTACTACCTTGCTGCATATATGGAATGCATAAGTTACATAGAATTGCTAATGCGGTGCAATTAATACTGATTGTAGCACTTATTTCTTCCGCGTCAAAATCCTGATAAGAACCCATTCTTGCAATTCCTGCATTATTGATTAAATATGCTATATCGGGTCTTTCTTTCTCTAATAGTAGTCCGATAGAAGTTACCTCATTTAGAATAGATAAGTCCTTAGAAATAGGTATTATTTTATCTCCCATTTCTTTCTTTAAATCTGTCAGCTTTTCATGATTCCTTGCGATTGCCCAGATTTCATCAACTGCTTCTCCTAACATCAGCTTGGTAAATTCTTTTCCTAATCCCCCACTTGCACCTGTGATAATTGCTATTCGCTTCCTCAATTCTACGCCTCCAGACTTTCTATTTCAGTATTGTTCGTTCTAAATCCTGCGAACTAATCATTTCGTACTTTGTGGTAAATAGCTTCTTAAGAGCGTAAAGATACACTACTCCCCAATAATAGTCTGCAAGTTTTAAAGAATTCCCCAAAACTACACTATCTTCCTTTTGCCCCTGTTCAATTATCTTCGCCATATATTTATAAAGCTCGGATTGATAGGTGGTTTCGTCAGCGGAACAGGCTTCATCTTGTTCTAATAGCATCTGGGTATTTAGAGCAATCATTGCAGCAAATTCATCATCCTTTTGTAGTTGTTGCATTACTGTGGCAGTCAGCTTATGAATTTTTTGTTTGGCAGGTATCGGAAGCTTTGACAGAAGCTTTAACTGCTTAATATCCTTTTCTCTGTTAATCCTTTTTTGAATCTCCTGAAACAACATTTCTTTCGATTCAAAATAAATGTATATGGTACCTTGCCCTATTCCAATATGCTTGGACAAGTCGCTCATTTTAGTTCCCGAAAATCCAT
>JAFACO010000551.1 GCA_023425485.1 Bacillota bacterium | reverse complement strand
ACAAATTGCTTCCGTGGCATTAATGGATGCAAAATCCATTGCGGCAACTGCTGCCAATCAGGGGTATTTAACTTCAGCCGAAGATATCGACGTGAATTTTAGTAAACCTAAGTATTATTTTGATAGTAAAATATATGACAACAGAGTATATAACGGAGTTGGCAAGCCAAACAGCGAGGTGGAAGTCAAATTCGGACCTGGAATTGTTGACTGGCCGACTATGACTACCTTGAGCGAGGATATGATACTTAAAGTTGTGTCTGAAATACATGATCCGGTTACAACCACGGATGAATTAATTCCTTCCGGCGAAACCTCTTCTTACCGCTCTAATCCATTAGGACTTGCAGAATTCACTTTATCTCGTAAGGACCCAGCTTATGTAGGTCGTGCAAAGGAAGTTCAAAAGGCAGAGAAGGCAAGAAATGCTGGAGAAGATGTTCTTAAGGCTAATTCAGAACTAAAAGAAGTCTATGAAGCAATTGAAGCTAAATTTAATCTTGATAGAAGTGCAACCCAAATTGGAAGTACAATTTTTGCTGTAAAGCCTGGCGATGGTTCTGCAAGAGAACAAGCTGCCAGCTGTCAAAAGGTATTGGGTGGTTTTGCTAATATTGCAAAGGAATATGCAACAAAACGTTATCGTTCCAATTTAATTAACTGGGGCATGCTTCCTTTCTTAATAAAAGAAGAACTACCTTTTACAAATGGTGATTACATTTACATAAAGGATATAAAAAAAGCAATCCTTGAAAAGAGTAATGCAATTACAGCTTATGTAGTAACAAAGGATATGAAGGAATTCACCCTACAGCTAGGTGAGTTGACAGAGGATGAAAGACAAATTATCTTAAAGGGTTGTCTCATCAATTACTATAAAAGTTAATTAATATTTGAAAGACTTATGATTATAGAGGCTCGTGCAAAATACTTAACAGTAATTTTGTAGGAGCCTTTCAATATCATATCAAATATTTCTTGTGATATCCCTGGGAATATATTAGAATATATTAGGAAAGAAACAAGCTTATTCTGTGATTAGACAGTTGTAGTAATAATATAAATAGGATGATTTTCAGATTGGAGAGTTAGAGGATGGCACTCATTATTGATGGTAAAAAGATATCAGCGGAAATAAAGGATGAATTAAAAGAACAGGTTGCTGTGTTAAAATCAGAAGGTGTTGAGGTTACTTTAGCGGTGATACAGGTGGGAGACGACCCGGCGTCCAGTGTTTATGTAGGCAATAAGCAGAAAGCCTGCGAATACATTGGGATTAATTCGGTGTCCTACAAACTGGATGAAGCAACAACCCAGGGAGAATTACTTTTAATAATCGAACAGCTGAATCAAAATCCAGAGGTAAATGGAATTCTTGTTCAATTACCATTGCCTGGTCATATTGACGAGGATGTTATTATTAAAGCAATCTCTCCGATAAAAGATGTGGACGGTTTTCATCCACAAAGTGTTGGAGCCTTAAGTATTGGACAAAAGGGTTTTGTATCTTGTACTCCGGCTGGTATTATTGAATTATTAAAACGTTCGAATATTGAAATAGAAGGCAAAGAATGTGTAATACTTGGAAGAAGTAATATTGTTGGAAAACCAATGGCATTACTTATGTTACGGGAAAATGCAACGGTAACAATCTGTCACTCTAGAACAAAGAATCTGAAGGAAATTACTAAGCGTGCAGATATTCTAATTGTAGCAATCGGGAAACCCAGATTTGTCACCAGGGACTTTGTTAAAGCAGGTGCAGTAGTTATTGATGTTGGTATTCACCGTGACAAGGATAATAAACTTTGTGGTGATGTTGTTTATGAGGAGCTATTTGAAGTTGCAGAAGCAATCACCCCTGTTCCTGGTGGAGTTGGTCCAATGACCATAGCTATGCTAATGAAGAATTGTGTTCAATCGGCGATATCGTAGTATATAGGAGCGAAGCAATAGATGAAAAGAATGAAAAACAATTTGCTTTTTCTTAAAAAGCTGTTACAATGTTGCTTGCGCGTGTAATTTTACGTAGATACCTGTTGAATACATGTATCGGATGAATATCAAGAAACTAAATTGTTTTACTAATTGTTTGGAGGTTTTAATGAATATATTTTTTGTATCTCTAGGCTGTGACAAGAATCTTGTAGACAGTGAGAATATGCTTGGAATACTGCATGAAAATGGATACGCAATTACAAATACAGAAGAGGAAGCGGACATTATCATTGTTAATACCTGTTGCTTTATTAATGATGCGAAGCAGGAAAGTATTAATACAATCCTTGAAATGTCAGAATACAAAAAGACTGGTAAATTAAAAGCTTTAATTGTTACCGGTTGTTTAGCAGAACGTTATAAAAATGATTTTTTAGATGCGATTCCTGAGGTGGATGCTTTAATTGGTACCACAAGTTTCGCACAAATTATAAATGTTATTGAAAAGATTTTAGAAGGTCATAAATTTACACACTTTGAAGACCTAGACAAGCTTCCAAAAGTAAGCAGCAAGAGAATGATTACCTCCGGCAGCTACTTTGCATATCTTAAAATTGCTGAAGGTTGTGATAAACACTGCACCTATTGCATTATTCCAAAGGTGCGTGGCAACTACCGAAGTGTCCCCATGGAAGAGTTAATAAGTGAAGCAACTTACCTTGCTGAACAAGGTGTCAAAGAATTAATCTTAGTTGCGCAGGAAACAACCCTTTACGGTAAGGATATTTACGGTAAAAAAGAACTTCCTAAATTGTTAAAGGAACTTGCTAAAATAGAAAAAATTGAATGGATTCGTATCCTTTATTGCTATCCGGAAGAGATTACGGATGAGTTAATCGAAACAATGAAAGAAGAACCCAAAATATGCCGTTATTTGGACTTGCCAATACAGCATGCGTCAGACCGAATTCTACAACTCATGGGAAGAAGAACGAATCAGAAGGATTTAATGAATATCATATCAAAGTTGCGTAACAATATACCTGATATAGTGCTTCGTACAACATTGATTACAGGTTTTCCTACTGAAACAGAACAAGACCATGAAGAGCTGATTAATTTTGTTAACGAAATGAAATTTGATCGTTTGGGTGTGTTCACTTACTCGAAAGAGGATGAAACTCCGGCTGCGAAACTAAAACCACAGGTATTGGCAAAAACTAAAAAACAAAGGCAGAAGGAAATCATGAAGCTTCAACAGTCTATTGTCTTTGAGAAAACGGCGGATATGGTGGATCATCAATTTGATGTTTTAGTAGAAGGTAAAATACCTGAAGAGGAAAATGTATATATAGGTAGAACTTATATGGATGCACCGACCGTAGATGGATTTATATTTATAAGCTCCAGATATGAACTAATGTCCGGCGATATCGTAAAGGCAGTAGTAACAGGTGCAAAAGGTTATGATCTTGTAGGTGAGTTGGTTGAAGGATAAGAACAACTGTTAGATTAAAGAATCTTTAGTATAAATAATTTAGAAGGCCTTAACAGGGCGGAATGGAGAAGCAATGAATTTACCAAATAAAATTACGCTCTTTCGAGTAGTGATGATTCCGATTTTTTTAGTATTCATGTTAATTCCTGAAATTCCATATCATCGAGTAATAGCTGCAGGAATATTCCTGATTGCCGCTTTATCCGATTTTTTGGATGGGTACATTGCTAGAAAGAATAATCTGATAACAAACTTTGGAAAATTCATGGATCCTCTTGCTGATAAGTTACTGGTTTGCAGTGCGTTAATATGTTTTGTGGAACTGAAACAGGTGGCTGCTTGGATTGCAATTATTATCATCGCTCGTGAGTTTATTATTAGCGGTTTTCGCTTAATCGCTTCCGACAATGGCGTTGTAATTGCTGCCAGCTGGTGGGGAAAAATTAAGACAAATGTACAGATGGTAATGAGTGTTATGTTAATTATTAATTTGGATAACAGCGTTATTAATATTTTGGAGGAAATCTCCATCTATTTATCTGTAATTCTAACTGTAATTTCGCTGCTGGATTATATGATTAAGAATAAAAACGTTTTAAAAGAGAAACATTAAATTAGTTAATAATAGTAATAAATGATAGGAACTAAAAGAACACTATGGATTACTAAGCTTACGAAGCATCGGTATGAAATAGTGTTCTTTCTAAATAAAAGAAGTCTAAGGGAGGCATTATTATGACAGTAGAGTTAATTAGTGTTGGAACAGAGTTATTATTAGGTAATATTGTTAATACGAATACCCAGTATCTTTCTGAAAAGTGCGCACAGCTTGGGTTTAGTTTGTATTACCAGGTCTCTGTTGGCGATAACGAAGGTCGCCTATGTGAGGTATTAAAGACGGCTATTTCAAGATCCGATATTATAATATTAACTGGTGGACTTGGACCAACTCAGGATGACATGACAAAGGAAGCAGTAGCCAAGGTAATGAAGAAGGAATTGGTTATGGATGAAGTTTCAAAAGAAAGAATTGCTTCTTATTTTGAGTTTAGATATAAGGGGAAGGGGATAGACCATCAGATTACCGAAAACAATTGGAAGCAGGCATTAAAAATAGATGGATGTATTGTAGTGGAAAATAATAATGGTACAGCACCTGGCTATATTGTTGAGGAAAATGGAAAGGCAATTATTTTAATGCCCGGACCTCCTTCTGAGATGAAACCAATGTTTGATACTCAAATTAAAAAATATTTACAACAGAAACAAAATAAAATTTTTCTGTCCTCTATGGTTAAAATCTGCGGGGTGGGAGAAAGCAAAGCAGAAACTGACATACTAGATCTCATAGAAAAACAGACAAATCCTACGATAGCTCCCTATGCAAAGAATGGAGAGGTTCACTTTCGAATAACGGCAGCAGCTGATTCTGAACAAGAAGCAAAACTTCAGATTAAACCACTGGTAGACGAATTATACCGACGGTTTGGTGATAATATTTATACCACAAACGAGAGCGAGACCTTAGAAGAAGTCATAGTATCCTTATTAAAAGAAAAGAAGTATACACTTGCAACCGCAGAGTCCTGTACAGGCGGACTGCTTACCGGAAGGCTGGTTAATGTTTCCGGTGTATCAGAGGTATTAAAAGAAGGCTTTATCACTTATTCTAATGAAGCAAAGATGAAGTATTTAGCTGTTAAGGAAGAAACCTTGGCAGCACATGGTGCAGTAAGTGAGCAAACAGCAAGAGAGATGGTATTAGGAGCAGCGAAAGCAGCCGGGGCCAGTGCAGCAGTTGCAGTAACTGGTATTGCCGGACCCGACGGAGGGACAGAGGAGAAACCGGTTGGACTGGTTTATATTGCTTGTTTGGTTAAAGATCAGATTGAAATAAGAGAACTTCGTCTCAAGGGCAACCGTGAAAAGGTGCGTGATCTAAGTGTCATTTTTGCTTTAGATTTACTACGAAGATGTATTTTATAATTGTGGAAAAACATGGTAAAATAAGGCTTTCCAGGCATAAATAAATTTCCTAAATTAATAATTTTATAAAATTGTTTCCATAATAACATATAAATAACATATAAATGACACAGTTGGCCATTAAGATAAAGACTATAAAAGTATGCAATAACTTATTAATAGGATCATTTTGAAAGGAGGCTGTTATGAGGCGTTTTTCCCGTAATCTGTTATTTCTGTTGTTGATAGGAATTTTGCTTTTTCAAGGTTGTAATATGATTGATTTTGGGTTTTTTGATGCATCTACGGAGGATATAGAAGAGACACCAACAAGTACCCCCGAGATTACAGATACAGCAACTTATGAAACTAGCGGTGATAAAGTGCTAGATGAAAGCTCCAATCAATTAAAAACCAGCGAAGATGCTATTAGTTCAGCTATAATTTCGGAATCACCTACACCTACAATCAGCGCAATTGCACCAACTGTAAATATTGATTTGACGATATATACTGTTAATCCTGATTCTGGCGATATTCAAATAGCAACGGCAAGAATACCTCAAGATGTTGAGATTACTCCTGAATTGATTGTTAATAATGTGGTGGAATCATTGCTTGACCAGTCAATTGTTGTAGGTATAAAAGATGTGACAACGAAGGATGATATTGTTATTGTTAATTTTGATAAAGAGAAAACCCCTTTTAATAATAATTTAGGATCAGAATATGAAACTTCTGTACTGGATGCAATTGCTCAGAGTTTAATAGATAATCTAGCAAATTATAAAAAAGTTATTTTCCGTGTGGATGATAAAGCATATGAAAGTGGCGTAAATGAATTTGGTATTGATGATGTTTATCTGGGTGGTAATTAATAATTAGAGTATAAGGTAATTGCGATACAGTATTTTGTATTCGACAATTACCTTTTTTTATGTTATCTTGTAACATAGTAACGCAAATCCGGTTTGACATCTGGAGGCGTTAGAAAAAGAGACGGAGGCACGCATGAGTAAGATATATGTTATAGGAGGCGGAGCAGCTGGAATGCTTGCTGCAATCTTTGCAGCCAGAAATGGGCATAAAGTTGTTTTGTTTGAGAAAAATGATAGACTTGGGAAAAAGTTATTTATCACAGGGAAAGGCAGATGTAATATTACGAATGCTTGTGACCGCGATGAATTCTTTGAACAGATTATCAGCAATCCAAAATTTTTCTTTCGTGCTTATCATTCGTTTAGTAATTTTGATACCATGGATTTTTTTGAGCAACTGGGTCTTTCTTTAAAAACAGAGAGAGGTAATCGAGTCTTCCCATTATCTGATAAATCTTCTGATGTTATAGCTGTTCTACGACGTGAGTTGGAACGTCAGGGTGTTGATATAAAATATCAGACTGAAGTTTCCGAGGTAGTAACCCGAGAAGGAAGTTTTTACGGAATAAAACTAAAGGGTAAAAAAGAGGTATTAACGGCAGACGCAATTATAATTACTACCGGTGGGTTATCCTATCCGTTGACAGGATCCACAGGTGATGGTTTTGAATTTGCAAAGTCTATGGGGCATACAGTAACACAGCTTAGTCCATCCCTCGTCCCCATTCATGTAAAGGAAAGCTTCGTCAAAGAATTAATGGGGTTATCCTTAAAAAATGTAGAAGTAACCGTTACTGCTGGTCAAAAGGTTGTATTTAAAGAATTTGGAGAACTCTTATTTACTCATTTCGGTGTTAGCGGCCCTATCATTTTAAGTGCTAGCAGCTATATACTTCCGTATCTTAATAAACAGGAGTCCTTACAAATAAGCATTGATTTAAAGCCAGCATTAACAGCAGAACAGTTAGATATAAGAATTCTGCGTGATTTTGAAGAATTTAAAAATAAACAATTTAAGAATTCGTTGGACCAGCTATTGCCAAATAAATTAATAGATGTTATCATTCGACTAAGCTGCATTGATTCGGAAAAGAAAGTAAATTCTATTACAAAAGAGGAACGTTTGGCACTGGTTAATTTATTAAAGAATTTAAAATTACAAATAACTAGACTAAGTGATTATTCTCAGGCGGTGGTGACAAAGGGTGGAATTCAGGTGAAGGAAATTAATCCATCAACCATGGAGTCAAAAATAATTCCCAATGTGTACTTTGCAGGAGAAGTACTTGATCTGGATGCATTAACTGGTGGATTTAATCTTCAGATTGCATGGTCAACTGCTTATTTAGCAGGCAATTCAGTGAATTAAGGCAGTATTTATGAAACTAATTTTATAGATTAGATTAAATCTTTTGATTAAAAATAATCGTATGGTTAGGGTAATTCGAAATATTATAAAAATAGTAACCTGGAGGTAATTGCGATGAAATATTTTAATCTGGCAATTGACGGTCCGGCCGGAGCCGGAAAAAGTACCATAGCAAAAAGGATCGCAAAAGAGTTGGGCTTCGTCTATATAGATACAGGAGCGATGTATCGCGCGATGGCTTATTATTTTTTGCAAAATCATATCCAAGCTTCGGATGTGGAAGGAATTGAAAAGGCTTGTCAGAAGGTAGATGTTACCATCGAATATAGAAATGGTGAGCAGCAAGTTATTTTAAATGGAGAAAATGTGAGTGGATTACTTAGAACAGAAGAAGTTGGGAATATGGCGAGTGCTTCCTCTGTTAATAAGTCAGTTCGATTAAAATTGGTAGAACTTCAGCAAAATTTGGCAAGAAAAGAGAATGTCGTTATGGATGGGCGAGATATCGGCTCCTTTGTTCTTCCAAATGCTGATTTAAAAATATATTTAACAGCTAGTTCCAAGGAACGAGCTAGACGTCGATGGACAGAGCTTAAGCAAAAAGGGGAAGCAGCTGATTTAGAAGCCATTGAACTTGATATCATCGAACGAGATAATCGTGATATGACGAGAGAATTTGCACCATTAGTACAGGCAGAGGATGCCATCTATCTAGACAGTTCAGACTTAACTATTGACCAAGTTGTTGAAGAAATACTTGGTCTTTATAAGAAGGTTAGATAATAAAAATGATATGTAACTGTTCAGAACCAAGCAGAAGATATAATAAATAAACCGTGAAAGCTTGCTTTCTAAGGATAATTTATTATATATTTATATTTGGCGAGAGCCAAACAGCGAGGAAACCGCAGGTTTTTGAGCCTGGTTCTGAATAGTTAGAATAATAGCTAAAAAGATTTGTCCAACTTTTACAATATTATATCTCACATAGTAGAAGTGTTGGCATAAGTTTTTAAAGTATAAAGGATGCTGATAAAGAATGAAAGTTACAACAGCAAAAAGCGCAGGTTTCTGCTTTGGAGTTAAAAGAGCAGTTGATCTAGTTTATAAAGAGGTAGAGGCGGGAGCAAATGTCTATACCTACGGACCAATTATTCATAATGATGAGGTAGTTGCAGATTTAATAAAAAAAGGTGTTAAAGTAACATACTCTGCGGAAGAATTAAAAACCCTGCCTAAGGGAACAATAATTATACGTTCTCACGGGATTTCGGAAGCACTGCAGAATGAATTCCTTTCTATGGGGCATAAAGTAATTGATGCGACCTGTCCTTATGTGAAGAAAATTCATAAGGTAGCAAGGGAAAGAAGTCAAAATGCGGAACATATCATTATTATAGGTAATCGGTCTCATCCTGAAGTTCAGGGAATTATTGGTTGGTGTTCCATTGATGAAAACAATCCAAACAACCCCACTTGTACAGTGATTGAAAATGAGGATGAAGCAAAATCCTTTGATCTTGCGAAGAATTTAAAGATATGTATTGTGGCACAGACGACATTTAATTACAAGAAATTTCAAGAATTAGTTGAAATTATATCAGAAAAGGGTTATGATATATTTGTTTTAAATACGATTTGCAATGCCACACAGGAAAGGCAGACTGAGACCTATCAATTAGCACGGGAATCTGATGCAATGATAGTCATTGGTGGAGAGCATAGCTCTAATACCAGAAAGCTATATGAAATTAGCAAAAAAGAATGTGAAAATACTTACTATATACAGAAACTTGATGACCTGGATTTAACTCTGATTAAATCTTATCGAAACGTAGGTATTACAGCAGGGGCATCGACCCCAAACAATATTATCAAGGAGGTTCATACCGCTATGTCAGAGAAGAGTTTTGAACAATTATTAGAAGAAGAGAAAGTAGTGCAAATAAACAACGGTGATGTTGTAGAAGGAATTGTCTTGGCTGTAAAAGAAGATGAAATCATCTTAAATATAGGCTACAAGTCGGAAGGTGTAATCACAAGAAACGAATACACCAATACCCCTAACGTTGACTTAAGAACTATGGTTAATGTTGGTGATGTTATGCAGGCTAAGATCCTGAAAGCAAACGATGGTGAAGGCCAGGTTGCATTAACTTACAAGAGACTTGCTGCAGAAAAAGGCAACAAGAGACTTGAAGAAGCATTTGAGAAGAAAGAAGTTCTTTCCGCTAAAGTTGCTTCCGTATTAAACGGTGGTTTAAGCGTTATTATTGATGAAGCTAGAGTATTCATTCCTGCAAGCTTAATTTCAGATTCTTATGAGAAGGATCTGGCTAAGTATCAGGGTGAGAAGATTGATTTTGTTATTACAGAATTCAATCCTAAGAAGAGAAGAATTATCGGTGACAGAAAGCAGTTAATCGTTGCTAATAAAGAAACCTTAAAGAAAGCTCTTTTTGAGAAAATTGCTGTTGGTGCAACTGTAGAAGGTACTGTTAAGAATATTACTGATTTCGGTGCATTCATCGATCTTGGTGGTGCTGATGGTCTTCTTCATATCTCCGAAATGTCTTGGGGAAGAGTTGAGAATCCTAAGAAAGTATTTAAGGTTGGAGAGACAGTTAAAGCATTTGTTAAAGATATTCAGGGTGAGAAAATTGCTCTTAGCTTAAAATTTGAAGGTGCTAATCCTTGGATTAATGCTGAAACTAAATTTGCAGTTGGTAATGTAGTAACTGGTTCCGTAGCTCGTATGACAGACTTTGGTGCTTTTATTGAGCTTGAAGCTGGTATTGATGCATTATTACATGTATCTCAGATTTCCAAGGAACATGTTGAGAAGCCTGCTGATGCATTAAAAATTGGACAGGAAATTACAGCAAGAGTAGTAGAATTCAATAAAGATGATAAGAAAATCAGCTTAAGCATCAAGGCATTAGAAGCTCCAGAGAAAGAAGAACAGTCAGAAGAGGAAGTATCTGCTGAATAATTGCTCATACATCCCTTGTACGATGAAGGAGACTTACTGTGCTTGGAACTTATGAAAATTTCAAACAATCGATCTATGAAATGACAAAGATTGATTTGAATTCTTACAAAGAACGTCAGATGAAACGACGAATTGAAGCGCTGATTACGAAACATGGAATCAATTCTTATACAGATTATGTTGCAAGGTTAAAAACTGATAAAGCGATTTTAGACGAGTTCATTAATTACATTACAATTAATGTGTCTGAATTTTTCCGAAATCCAGAGCAATGGCTTTTATTAGAACGGGAGGTATTTCCTTATCTATTTGAGCGTTTTGGGAAGGAATTAAAGATTTGGAGTGCAGCTTGTTCCACAGGGGATGAACCATATTCTCTTGTTATGTTGCTTTCTCGTTTTATTCCGCTAAGTCGTATTAAGATTATTGCTACAGATATTGATAAGAATGTTATGGCAAAAGCAATGGCTGGCTTTTATAATGAGAAAAGTTTAAAAGGAATCCCAAAGGACTTATTAGATAAGTACTTTGTAAAGATTAATGACAGAACTTATCAAATCTCTGAATCAGTCCGTAATTGTGTTGAGTTTAAACAGCATGATTTATTAAGAGAACCATATCCAGCAAACTGCGATATGATCGTTTGTCGTAATGTCCTAATCTATTTTACAGATGATGCAAAGAATAAGATTTATGCAGATTTTCATAAGGCTTTAAAAAGAGATGCTTTATTGTTTGTTGGAAGTACTGAGCAAATTATTCAAGCGGGACAGATTGGTTTTCATAATTATAAGTCGTTCTTTTATAAAAAGGTTTAGTATAAACATATAATTTAATATTGACCTCCGCTGAAACACGCGGAGGTTTTCTGTTGCTAGAAAGTAAAGTGAGTAATTGTACACATTTTATTGCAGGAATTGGAATATATTAATGTGTCACGTAAACTCTTAGCACTTTTCAAAAATATGGTTGATTTTTAGAATAATACCGTGTATATTGTTTTATAGATTAGCTACCAGAACCTATGAATATGATTTATAGTTAGTTGCTAAGACTATTCTAACAGCATTATAATGGAGGAAGATATGCAAAGACAGATTACAATTGCAGTTGATGCAATGGGCGGCGATTACGCGCCTGCTGAAGTAATCAAAGGAGCAGTTCTTGCAGTGCAGGATAAGAACGATATTAAAGTCGCTCTCACTGGTGATGAAGAAATTATTCGAAAAGAACTGCAGTCATATAATTATGACAAAGAACGAATCCTTATTGTACATGCACCAGAAGTCATAACGAATCATGAATCTCCAGTTCTCGCGATTCGTAGAAAAAAGAATTCATCAATTGTTGCGGCAATGCATATGGTTAAAAACAAAGAAGCAGATGCACTCGTTTCAGCTGGAAGTACCGGTGCTGTTTTGGCTGGTGGACAGCTGATTGTTGGAAGAATTCCAGGTGTAGAGCGCCCGCCTTTAGCGCCACTACTTCCTACCATGACAGGAGTTTCACTTTTAATTGATTGTGGAGCAAATGTCGATGCAAGACCTTCCCATTTAGTAAAGTTTGCAAAAATGGGTTCCATTTATATGGAGAATGTTATTGGAATTAAAAATCCACGTGTTGCTATCGTTAATATAGGTGCAGAAGAAGAAAAGGGTAATCAACTTGTAAAAGAAACCTTTCCGCTGTTAAAAGACTGTAGTGATATTAATTTTATTGGCAGCATTGAGGCGAGAGAAATACCGAATGGCGGAGCAGATGTAATTGTTTGTGAAGCATTTGTAGGTAACGTTATTCTGAAGCTATACGAAGGACTTGGATCAGCATTAGTATCTAAGATTAAGACAGGTTTAATGAGTACCTTTAGAAGCAAAATTGGAGCCTTACTGTGTAAGCCGGCACTGAAAGAAACCTTGAAGGATTTTGATGCCTCCAGGTACGGCGGTGCGCCATTGCTTGGATTAAATGGACTTATTGTAAAAACTCATGGAAATGCTAAAAGTACAGAGGTTCGTAATTCCATATTACAATGTGTAACGTTTATGGAACAGCATATTAATGATAAAATTAAAATGAATCTTAATAATGAACAAATATTATAAGAAGGGTGAATGATTATGGAATTTGAAAAATTACAAAAAATTATAGGCGAAGTATTAAATGTTGATGCAGATGAGATTACAATGGATACAACTTTTGTGGATGACTTAGGAGCAGATTCTTTGGATGTTTTCCAGATTATTATGGGTATTGAAGAAGAATTCGATATCGAAATCGCAAATGAAGAAGCAGAGAATATTGTAACCGTAGCAGATGCAGTTGAGCAGATTAAAAACGCTATGAACTAATAGATGGATTATAATGCGTGTTATTACTAACACCATTCCATAGACAGTGTTATTTATGTAATATTTATGGTATGTAGAAGCCCTGTGAATAAGGTTTACCTTATTTATGGGCTTTTCATCTACATCATCCTTAAAATAGACAAGAAAAGTGTGAAGAAAATATCATCTTCACACAGAAAGAGCTGCAGTGCAGTCTCTTTCATCACATTTTGAGATGGAGATTAAATATGAAAATACGCAAAAAAATCGAGGAGAAGCTGGAATTTTTAGAGAAGAACATCGGTTATCAATTTAGCGATCCATCGATATTACAGCATGCTTTAACCCATAGCTCCTATGCAAATGAGATGAGATTGGACAAGTCCAAGAACAATGAACGACTTGAGTTCCTTGGAGATGCCGTTCTCGAACTGGTTACGAGTGAGTATGTTTACATCGAAAACAAGGAATTATCCGAGGGAGATTTAACTAAATTAAGAGCTAGTATTGTGTGTGAACAGACACTTGCAGCCCGGGCAAGAGATTTAAAGCTTGGTGACTACATTATGTTAGGCAAAGGGGAGGATAGCTCCGGTGGAAGAGGGCGTGACTCTATTCTATCAGATGCACTTGAGGCAGTAATTGGAGCAATCTATCTTGATGGTGGTTTTACTAATGCAAAAGAGTTTATCAAAGTTTCTTTTTTAGAAGGATTAAAGGATAAAACACTCTTTTTCGATAGCAAGACTATCTTACAAGAAATCATTCAAAACGATACCAATCAAAAGCAGAAACTACGCTATAAACTTATTTCAGAAGAAGGTCCTGATCATAACAAGACCTTTCGAGTTGCTGTCTGCCTAGGAAATGATGAAATAGGATTTGGAACAGGCAGAACCAAAAAAGCTGCGGAACAGGAAGCAGCGAATCAAGCAATTCAGAATTTGAAGCAAAGTGAAAAATGAGTATCGAAAATATATGAGGATTTAGCTGATCCATCATCTATGGGAATGTTTAGGACAGCTTAAAAAGTACGATAGTTAGTAGATGGGAGACTATGAATGTATTTAAAAAGTATTGAAGTTCACGGTTTTAAATCATTTGCCAATAAAATAGTACTGGAATTTCATGATGGGATTACCGGAATCGTTGGGCCAAATGGAAGTGGTAAGAGCAATGTCGCAGATGCGGTACGTTGGGTTTTAGGAGAACAAAGCGCAAAGCAACTTAGAGGTGCAAGAATGGAGGATGTTATTTTCTCTGGTACGCAAGCACGTAAACCTCTGGGATATGCCTATGTTGCTCTTACAATGGATAATTCCGATCATAAATTGCCAATTGATTATGAGGAAGTAACCATTGCCAGAAGAGTATATCGTTCCGGTGAAAGTGAATATTTAATTAATGGAACTTCCTGCCGACTCAAGGATGTCTATGAGATGTTTTTAGATACCGGTATCGGTAAGGAAGGTTATTCTATTATTGGACAGGGACAGATTGATAAAATATTAAGTGGAAAACCAGAGGACCGAAGAGAACTTTTTGATGAAGCAGCTGGTATTGTAAAGTTCAAACACAGGAAAAATACCGCGGAGAAAAACTTAGAAGAAGAGAAACTAAATTTATCACGTGTCAGTGATATTATCAAAGAAATAGAAAAACAACTATCACCCTTAGAAAAACAATCTTCTGTTGCTAAGGTTTATTTGAAGTTGAAGGAAGAGTTAAAGGATCTTGAAGTTAATCAGTTTTTAAAGGAATATGAAAAGCTTCATGTTGCTAAGGAGCAATTAGAGGAAAAATTAACCATAGCTTCTGAGGGCTTTGAACAAGCAAAAACTGATTATGAAAATACAAAAGAAGAATATGTTCGTTTAGAGCAACAGCTTGAGGAATGCGACAAGCAGATTGAAGAGGAAAAGCAGAAATATAATGAGCATATTTTAAATAAAGAAAAAGCAGAAAGTGAAATAAAACTCTTAAAGGAGCAGATTAGTTCATTTAAGCAGAATGACGAGTACATACATAATCGTATCAATACCAATCAGCAGAATATTGAGTCGAAGAAGTCAGAAGAGAATGGTTATTTGGAGGAGAAGGCTAAGATAGACGAGAAAATCTCGAGTATGGATGACGTTCTTACAGATGCATTGAATGAATTGACTCACATTAAAAATAATATTATTACTTACTCCAAAAATATTGAAGCCTGCAACAATGAAATATATGAGCATCTTAATGTTAATTCCGGCATTAAAAGCAGTATGCAGCGCTATGAAACAATGTTGGAGCAAAACAATTTTAG
>JAFACO010000543.1 GCA_023425485.1 Bacillota bacterium | reverse complement strand
AAGAAATGCATAAGCTAAAGGAGGAGAATCCAGAGTTTCATTTTAATCATTATAATTATGACGAAATGAATGTAATTGCAAATACTACCTTGCAAATGTCCAAAGCAGTAAAAGAGTCTATGGAACGAATCGAATTTGAAAAGATGGTAAGGCAAGAATTCTTTTCAAATGCCTCACATGAACTTAAAACACCGTTAACTTCAGTTAGAGGATATGTAGAACTTCTCGAAAACGACATGGTAATTGATGAAAATATGAAGAAAGACTTTTTAGCTCGCATAAAAAAGGAAACCTTTAATATGACGAATCTAATTAATGATATTTTAATGATATCCAGGTTGGAGACAAAGGAAGCGGAAGTCATTTTAACCCAGGTTAGAATCTATCCAGTAATTAATGAGGTGTGCAAAGCTTTGGAACCATTAGCTAAGGAGTATCAGGTAAAGGTTCATATGAATTGCAAGCCGATTACGATGTTAGCCAATACGCAGCAATTAAGAGAATTGTTTAGCAATCTCATTACCAATGCAATTAAGTATAATAAACCAGGTGGGAAGGTAGATGTTATTATTACTTCCGAAGCAAAGGAACTAGTATTAATTGTAGAAGATACAGGTGTTGGTATTCCTGAGGATGCAAGGCAAAGAATATTTGAACGCTTTTATAGAGTGGATAAGGGGCGTAGTAAGAAGGTTGGAGGCACTGGACTGGGATTATCAATTGTAAAGCATATTGTAAATTACTATGAAGGAACCATAGAAGTTCAGAGTAAATTACAAGAAGGAACAAGATTTACAGTTCGTCTACCTATAAAAAATAGTAGTAAACCAAATGAATAAGGAAATATATAGTGCATTTTTACATTTTATTTGTCGATTCTGTAATCTTTTTGAAATGAGTTGACGATATATTATAATATCCTGTAAGTTTTTTAAAAAGCTAGAAGAGGAGATTATAATATGATAAAACGTATGAATGCACTTTTTTTTGGAAGCTGCTTATTGGCGGCAATCCTGCTGGAGGTATATTGCATTCAAGTATTTGATGGGGAATTGTTTAGTGCCATTGGAATTGGGGTTGTAGTTCTAATTACAGGGTATTTATTTATGGATTCTATAAGGAGCATTTACAAGGAAAACCTTGAAAAGTCAAAACAACAGTTGCAAGAACTTCAAAGGGAAGAGATAGCAAGGAGAGCTAGTCAATATGAAGAATTACTTAATCTTCAAAAGGCAAGCTACACAGCAGTTAAAAAAAGTGAAGCCTTGCTTATAAAGCAGCTGGAAGATGCTTTTAAAAGAATAGATAATCTTGAAAACTCAAATGAGAATTATATTAACAAAGTCATTGAGCTTCAGAAAAAAACTTTAGAGGGTCAGAAGAATGCACTGAATTTAGAGATTAAGTATAGCAAAGAAAACACAAAGGAAATTATTAATGAACTTCAAACGAAACATGATTATGAGGAATTTAAGGAACAGATATCAGAACTAAAGATACTTATAGAAAAACACATCGAGGATACGAATAAAAAGATAATAACTGGTTTTCAAGAGGATGATTATGAAACCTACCTGACAAGTAAAGGGATATTAGATCAAACAATCACCTCTGATATGGAACTATATGAGGAAGACAATGTTTATGAAAATAAAGATGAAGGGTATAATCGTCTAGTTAAGGAAAGCAAAGACGAAGAAAGTTTAATTCAGGAGGAAGCTACAGAAAGAGAGGAAGATTATGATTTTATTGATATACCTGAGCTAGAAAAAACCTCTGACAGTGACCCGGTTTCTGAAGAGTCAGCATCAGAGGAGAATATAAGTACAGAAGAGGATAACCCAGAGGCACCTAAAATAGTACCATTATATGATGATCCAAATAAAGCTTTAACTGCGGACGAAATCGCTGCACTATTTGCATCTCTAGGTTAATAGGGGTATTATAGATCCAGATAATCATCATCTCTATGAGCTTTACGACGAGCACGCTTTTTATAATAGGCACTTCTACGTTTCAGTCGTGGTCGCTCTATGAGTACATAATATAATGCAAATGCGAGTAAAAATAACCCTACGATGCAACCAATAATAATTGGGCGTAAATTACCCTCGGATTTAGAGGATGGCTCAGATACATTGGGTTTTGAAGTGGGAGTAGGCTTTTCGTGTTCTTTTAATATAAGGGCTAGTTTAGGAGCATTGTTATATAAAATATTAGCGCCACCTACATACTTGTCTTGATAGGAATAAGATATGTTACCAATGACAGTGTTGCCATCAGAGTCAGCCGGGGTATTCTTTATCTCTTCGGAGCTATTAAAAGTTACTTCTTTTTCGGCATCTTCAAAGGAAGCAGTGTTAGGTAATATCAGATATCCATTTTTATCAGTTAATATTGGAGAATCATCTTCGCTAAGCAAGGAGTTATATTTCGTAAAAAAAGGTGATTCATTCAGGGTTTTAGTATCCTCTAAATCTGCAATGGAGTAGATAGAAAAATTATCAAATCCATAATCAA
This sequence comes from Bacillota bacterium, assembly GCA_023425485.1. Taxonomy (GTDB): domain Bacteria; phylum Bacillota; class Clostridia; order Lachnospirales; family Lachnospiraceae; genus Mobilitalea. The sequence goes on along the minus strand of JAFACO010000543.1, from coordinate 744 downwards.
ATAATTCGGCAGTATCAGTATACTGATGTTCATTGGAATCGTCTTGCAAGACAATACAGATTAATTCTAAATCTCCGCGTTTTGCAACAGATGCTAGGGTGTATTTTGCAACTGAGGTATAACCGGTTTTTCCACCAATGCAGTCATCATATAAATATTTTTGTTTTAATACAAAAGCATGATGATTTCTTAAATATCTAATCTCGGGTTGAATATTGGTAGGTGGAATCTGATAGGTCCTTGTCCCAAAAATTTTACGAAAAGTTTCATTTTTCATAGCTTCCTGCGTGATAAGAGCCATATCGCGTGCACTTGTATAATGATTTTCATCAGGTAATCCGTGAGGATTTGAAAAGTTCGTATTCGTACAACCCAGGCTTTTAGCGCGTTCAGTCATCATTTTTGCAAATGCATCTGCAGACCCTGCAATATGTTCAGCTACTGCATAGGATACCTCATTTGCAGACTCTAATAAAATACCATAGAGACATTGCTGCATAGTTAATTGCTCGCCAACATCAATACCAATACGACTACTCTGAATGTCAACTTCATAAACTGCATTGGTTGAAAAGGTTACGATTTCGCTTAAGGAGGAGTTTTCAATTGCAAGGAGAGCAGTCATTATTTTTGTGATACTAGCTGGATAATACGTTTTATCTATATTCTTTTCGTATAAGATTAAACCAGTGGAGGCTTCCATTACAATTGCTGCATCGGCATATACATTAGGCCCAGTTGGCC
>JAFACO010000540.1 GCA_023425485.1 Bacillota bacterium | reverse complement strand
CATCTGTATCCATTGCATGATAATTAGTTATAATATATAAAATTGTCCGATATTCAACAGTTCCACCATCTTTATAGCGTAGGGGAAATGGAGAGTCACAATAGCATTATGAATTTATAAAGCTCCGTAAATATATAATATTTTTGTCAGGATCATAGAAACTCATATTTCTGGCACCCCAGGGGCGTGTGGTAGGTTTATCTATTATTTCCACACCTAATGCTAAGAGCTTATTATATTCAACATCAACATCAGTCACAGTAAAGGCAAGACACATATTCTGATTGTTATTATTCTTTATGGAATTATCGTTATAAATAGTTAGCATAGTTTCTTCTGCAATAATTGTTTGATGCACATTATCATTACTTCCATTCTCAACTCCCAGGAAAGCCTTATAGAAATTTGCAAGATTAACAACATCATTTGATAATAATCCTACTTCGCCTATTTTCATACGTACCTCCATTTTATATGCGTGTTGTTGATTGAGTTTTTACATAGATATATTACTTTCTTGAATACACCCATATTGCTTTCGCATTTCAAATAATAAACTTATTAAACTTGGGAAATATGGTATGAACTCACCTGTCTCAATCATTGACAATATCTCTTCATTGGAAGCCCACTTAACACTCTGAACTTCTATTTATGTTTACTGCGTTACTACGTCTATTATAGTTCAAAAACTTATATAATTATCCAATAACGTTCTATTCTACCACCATCAACCAGTACCTCTTTTTCAAAAATTCCACTATTTGAGAGGATAGTTTTTTTACTGGCAATATTATCGAAATCACAAGTTACAAGGACCTTGTCTAATCCTAGTTTTTTGCAGTTAATGAGATTCTGTCGAAGCATTTCTGCCGCGTAACCCTTTCTTCTTTCAGTTGGGCGAACCGAAAAACCAATATGTCCACCCCAAACATTTAAGAGAGAGTGGTTGATATGATGTCTCAAATCAATTATTCCAACAATTTTATCATCCTCTAATCTTATGGCAAGAAAGGTATTGGAACATACTTTACCTTTTGGACAAGTCTCTTCGTTTTCATTCAAAGTGATATCGTCAATCCATTCTTTCGCTGTTGAACATTCCCGCAGATTACCACAACCAGCCAGACTTTCATTAGAGTCTAAAAATTCTTGCCGATACAGCATAATATCATTTGCATATTTTATTGTTGGCTTTATCAATTTAATATTAGGCAAATACATTTCCTCCCAATACATCTTTAATATTTGGTAGTTCCGCTAAAAGTTTCAATCATTATATAATAATATGTTAATTTATGGCAAGTGACTTTTATTTATAGGTCAGAGATTAGTGCATCCTTAAAATCTTTAACATAGTAGGTTATATTCTTTCTACCTTTTTGAATTATAGTATGTCCTTCTGATATCAACTTTTCTTTTTGGGCTTCAATACCACCTGGATATTTTGAATTTAGTTCCCCGTTTACTTTTAGGGTTCGCCAATAGGGTGTTTCATTTTCATTTCGTTGATAACTAGCCCATGCAGCAATAGAAACGAATATTCCAGCTGTAATTGGTTCAGTAAAATCAGCCTTATTTTGTCTTGCAAAATACTCTCGAATTTCACCAACAGTTATTACCTTACCAAAAGGTACCATTTTCATTACTCTGTCATAATAAAGGGGCGGTGCAAAATACATCTTATTTCCACCATACTTTTCAATACTTTTTTTATCTGTTATTTTTACTAATTTGGGCATATCCTTACTATCATTTAGCATAGCATTAAAATTTTTCTTATCTTCGTTAGCCATATAAAACACCTCCTTATCCCCAGAATATAGCATATAATTAGTTAATGCAATGAGACTGTTTTAAAATTTATAAATAATATAAGATACAATTTAGTGATAGCTTATTTTATCCGGTAGAAGTAAGGTCCACAATCTATTTCGTGTGTATGAACATAAGTCCATTTATTATTCATATCAAAGATGTAAATATCGTCCTCTGTATCAAAATCGGAAGACTTAAGTAACCAGGGATTTTCAATATAATATGCTTCCTCTTTATGTTGATAAAAAACATAAACCTTTTCTTTTTTACATTTGTTAAATGCTTGCCTTGCTTTGGTATTTGAGAGAGCATTTACCTTATGAAAGCTAAAAATATGCCATTTATAGCTTTCATAGCCTATTTGCTTTTTATCGATAGAGCTTACAGTAGTGGCAAACAGCTTGCTCCAGCTTGCCTTTATTGTTCTGGAATTCGTCAGTGGCATAAAGGTAACGCCCCGATCTATGATTTTCTGTTTTTTTAGAGTGTAGTCATATACGGAAAGATGATTATTATATTCATTTATTGTATCTATGACATTAAGTAGGAGTTTGTGACGAGTTGATTTTTCCACCTCATCTGATAACGTTTCAATTTCTTCAAATTCTCTTTCATATTGGTCCCATTTAATATTAATCATGAATACTCCTTTGTAAAAGCAGATTGTCTTACGTCATACTATAAGTTTGTTTCAAAGTATCTAATATTGTTATATTGGAATATCAATTATTTATGTTACTGTTTTGCTTTCTCAACATGCCGCATTTGTCTTCTGATAGATACTCAAATTTATGTTTATTATATAGCGAATCTGCTGGGCGATTTGCTATTAGGCAAATATAACTATCCTCATGTGTATTTTTCTCAAAGTATTGATCGATTGCTTTCAATATCTGTTCTGCAAACCCCTTGCGCCTATAATTTTCATCTACCATAATGTCACTCACAACATAGGTGATTCCGCCATCACCAACCACCCTGCCGAATCCAACTAATTTTGCTCCGTCATAGATAGATGCTGTGAATAATGAATTCTCCAAGGCAATTTGGCTTCTCTTTAAATCCTTATTCCCCATTCCAGAACGTAAGCGAAGGTTCACATAGTCTTGTGCTGTTGGAATTTCATAAATAATTTCTATATCCATAGTTAAATTCTCCATAATTATACAATTGCTTTATTACATTGATAAGTGTTATTCTCTGAAAACCCGTTAATCTTCGAATCAATGCTTCATATATTATAGCACGCCTATATCTCAATGCCAACAAATTCCATTGGGTTGTTAATAGCATATGGAAAGTAGATTAGATAGCCTTACTTTAATAGAACATTATATGTAAAATAAAGTAATTTATAAAAAGTGATAACAAATGTATAATATTACCATTATTTTATAAAAATATTATAGATGGAAAGTCCTTACCGGAGAAAGTAATGGATATCTGTGAAAAGAGTGCTAATATAGAAGAATATTTGTGAAGGCATTTAAGTATAAAGAAGAGCATATAACGGCATAGAAAGTGATAGAACATTCAATTATAAAACATAGAAATCAGATTTCTACAAGGTAAACAAAAGACAGAATTAATTCACTTTTTATGGTTCCAATGAAATTTTTACATCACCTATGATATATAAGAAATAAAAAATCGCTAACCCTAGGTTTATAGAGTTAGCGATTTTTTCATGCTGTACAATTATTATACATTCTCCATTTTAATAATGTAGGTAAGTTTAAGTATTAGATATTCTAGTTTTCTTCTATGACAAATGTCTCGAAAGCCTTTATTGCTTTGTCTCTCATATTAAAATCATAAATACCATTGTTTATTAATTTTATCGTGAAGAACATATGCTCTGCGACCGAAATTTTGTAATCATTGATAAATTCCTCATAAGAATAATCCTTTACTTGCTTACATAGACATTTGTAATAATAATCGAGCAAAGGTTTAACAAGCATTTTATCGGATTCAATGTGAAGAGCCAGCAGCATAGCTAAATCCTCTGTACATAAG
>JAFACO010000426.1 GCA_023425485.1 Bacillota bacterium | reverse complement strand
GGCAATAGCCCTCTGTTTCTCTTTGAATATTACATCAAAGTTTCTTGTGTCATCTTCGCCTATAATCTTAAATTCACATACCGCGTAACCTACTCCATAGGTACCTTCATAGGATAGAAACTCCGTAGAAACGGCTTTGCCACTTAATGTACCTGCCAATATGATAAAGGATTTAAGCCCGCACTCCGCAGCAGCCTCACAATAATCGGGTGAGAATTCCATAAACTTAAGAAAATCTCCTTCCTTCATGGCTTGTGTAACCTCTGCATCAAACCTTGGACCTTCATTGGAAAAGCCGAAGGGTCCCTCCTCTTTTAGCTTATGAGACAAATCCCCGCTGGCCAGCACTACAATCCTGCGGTTAAGCTTTTGTGCGGTCCTTGTAATGCATCTGCCCAGTTGATAGTGATCTGTATTTGACAGTCCGGATAATCCGATTCGTACAACTTGATAATCCTTAATTTCCTCATTTATAAAGTAGAGCGGAACCATGGTTCCGTGATCCAGCTTCGGTTCCTTTTCTCCAAGTGTCCCAGCTTCAAGGCTATTCTTTTCAGCGCACCGCTCCAATTCCTCTACAAAGTCCTCATCATAGTTTACTTGAAAAGAGACTTGTTTGGCACCAAAATTCCCGAAGTCCCCTTTTGCTGTGTTCCCAGGTGAAATATGAAAATAGTCCGAATACATGATGCTATGCGGTGAGGTTATAATAATTGTTTCTGGTTCAAGGGCAGCAATTCGGGCAGCTACCTCGCGATAGCTGTTCAACGTTTCACTTAGCTTAAGTTCCTGTCCCTTTCCTACTTCTGGAATTAGGAGAGGCGGATGTGGAACTATAAATGCACCTACCAGTGCCATGATAACACCTCCGTAATTAATTATATAGTACGTCAATTTAAACAATATTAGATTTGAAGTTGGCAATAGTAAACACAGTTCATTTGCAACAAGTTCTCATAGTTCATTTGCAACACGTTCTCACAGTTGCTTATAAGCTACGCTGTATTTAATATTTAGAATACGCATAAGCAACTAGGTAAAGTACATAGTAACTATTGTGAATAGATAATTAAATATTAGCTTTTATCTATGAGGAATATGAAATATCATACCACTAGCTTGTATCATGATTATATCCTGTCCGCCAGGAGAAAGGAAGATTTATCTGAAAACACAAATTGCATAATTACCAAGTTTCTGTTAAGATGTAAAAAACTTGGTGGCATAAGCTTACTGCTGCTTTTCGGTCCTTCGTTTATTATGCTACATATTTGTGTAATTAGTATTTGCAAAAAGTATAAATGAATGTGAGTTATAAACACATTTCGAATAAAAATGAGAAGGACAAATAAAAAAGGCTAATAAAAGACAAATAAAAAGACAAATAAAAGACAAATAAAAAGATGGGAGAGTTACTATGAGACGTAAGGACAGATTAGTTAGTGATCCAAAGGAGATTTATGAAATCTTAAAGCGTTGTGAGGTTTGTCATCTGGCGTTCTATGATGAGGAGTTTCCTTACATTGTACCCTTGAATTTTGGAACAGTTGAAAGGGATGGAAGCTTTGAATTGTATTTCCATGGAGCAAAAGTGGGTAAGAAGCTAGATTTATTAAGAACTAATCCTCATGTGGGCTTTAGTATGTCTTGCTCTCATAAGCTGATAGAAAAAGAGGAAGCCTGTGAATATACTATGGAATACGAGAGTGTATGCGGGAATGGAATCCTGGAGGAATTAGAGGACGAATATAAAACCCAGGCTCTTAACATTCTTATGAAGCAATATACTGGCAAAGACGATTACACCTTTCCAGAAAATGCACTAAGAGCGGTGGCTGTTTTGAAGCTAACGGTGAAAGAGATTAATGGGAAACGCCTTAACAAGTAAGGAGTTGTGCAATTGCACACAAAAGTATGGTCATTGATTGATTGAATATTTCTACTCCTTCTCATATAATTTGATAAAGAAATAAGAAAGCAAGGGAGCTGGTTCGGACAACTGGCTTCTTTTTTTGTGTCAGAGTTCTGACACCATAACAGGAATTACATTGAGGAGGATGTTCAAATGTCAGGTGAAGAGATCAAAAACATGCAAAAGGAATACTGTCTGCAATCCTGGAGTAAGCAAAAAAATATTAATCCACTGCCCATTGAGAAGGCAGAGGGAATATATTTGTGGGATTACGAAGGAAACCGTTATTCAGATATGTCAGCTCAGTTGGTAAATATGAATTTGGGCTTTGGTAATAAGGCAATTGCAGAGGCAATTAAAGAACAAACCGATAAGTATTGTTATGTTTCTCCGGCTTATGGCGCAGAGCCCAGAGCTAAATTGGCTAAGAAGATTATCGATTTAATGCCGGACAACATGGGAAAGGTCTTCTTTACCAATGCAGGTGCGGAAGCTAATGAAAATGCAGTGAAGATGGCAAGAATGTATACGGGTAGATTTAAAATCTTCAGCCGCTATCGCAGCTACCATGGTTCTTCCTTTGGGGCAGGTAATTTAACTGGCGAACCCAGAAGATATCCATTGGAACCAGGTATTCCCGGTTTTGTTAAATTCTTTGATCCCTACCTGTACAGAGAAATTGTACCCTTTGAGTCAGAAGAGGCAGCCTCCAACTATTATATTGCAAAACTTCGTGAACAGATTATATATGAAGGACCTGCAAGTGTAGCCGCTATTGTAATTGAAACAGTTACTGGCTCAAATGGTATACTTATTCCACCAAAAGGCTATCTACCGGGTATGCGGGCACTATGCGATGAGTTTGGAATTCTTATGATTTGTGATGAAGTAATGGCAGGTTGGGGTAGAACCGGCAAGATGTTTGCATTTGAACATTTTGATGTGAAGCCGGATATGGTTACCTTTGCAAAAGGTGTCACCTGTGGATATGTACCCCTTGGTGGTGTAGTGGTAAGCAAAGCCATTGCCTCCTATTTTGATGATAATTTACTATCCTGTGGTTTGACCTATAGCGGACATCCGCTTGCTTGCGCAGCAGGAATTGCCTGTGTTAATTACTATGAGGAAGCAAATATCCTCGAGCATGTCAATGAGGTTGGCAAAGTATTAAGTGAAATACTACTTACTTTAAAAGAAAAACATCCCTGTGTAGGCGATGTACGCTCCATTGGCTTATTCTCAGCAGTTGAATTTGTAAAGGATAAGACAACGAAGGAAGCCTTAGTTCCTTATGGTAAAGATCCGGAAGGTATTATGGGAAGGATTATCGGCAAGCTGAAAGAAAAACGGTTCATGACCTATTCCCATGAGAATATGATCTTAGTAGCGCCTCCACTTATCATAACCGAAGAACAGTTACGAGAAGAGTTACTTAAGCTGGAGGAAGTTCTGACCTATATAGATGAGGAAATATTATAGATAATTGCTCAAACTTTACAGTACTAGCTTTTTCTTAGTGTATATAAATTGTAAATTGAAGTGAGTGTGAAAAGACTGCAAAAAAACTTTCAAATTTACTTTATATATTGATTTTATGAAGCAAGATAATAAAATAAGAAGTTTGAGTTGAGAAGATATAAGAACTTAATTTCAAGAAAGAGGTGAAAGGATGTTAAGAGAGTCTTTGCCTAAGATTATTACAGATAAGCTTCCCGGTCCCAAAGCTGCAGCCCTTCTGGAACGTCGAAAGGAAATTGTCCCAAATGCAATTCGCTGCGTTTATCCCTGTGTTATTGAACGGGGAGAAGGAGCGATGGTAGAAGATGTGGATGGTAACAGATATCTGGACTGGATTGGTGGAGTTGGTGTTCTTAATGTAGGATACTCACATCCTGAACTTGTTGCGGCGGTAAAGGAACAATCAGAGAAGTATTTTCATGGTATGTTTAATATCGTCACTCATGAAGGCTATATAGAGTTAGCTGAGAAACTTGCTAAAGTAACACCGGTCCGCGGAGCGGCAAAAAAAGTCATGTTTGCAAACAGCGGAGCTGAGGCGGATGAAAACGCTATTAAAATAGCAAAAGGATACACCAAGCGACCCAATATCATTGTATTTTCCGGTGCGTTTCATGGCAGAACCCTTCTTACCATGACAATGACAGCAAAGAGGGCGTATTCCTATGGCCTTGGTCCATTTCCGGATGGCATTTACCGTGCAGAATATCCTTATCTATATCGAAGACCGGAGGGAATGACCAGGGAACAGGCTATTGATTACTATATTAATAATCTAAAGATGATATTCGAGCATACCACACCCGCCGAGCATGTTGCTGCAATCGTACTGGAACCCTTACAAGGAGAAGGTGGATTTATACCTGCACCCCTTGAATGGGTAAAAGCTGTCCGCAGCATCTGCGATGAACATGGAATTCTATTAGTGGCAGATGAGGTTCAGACTGGTTTTGGACGAACCGGTAAACTATTTGCTTCCTGTTATTGGGAAGAGTCGGCTTGTGCACCGGATATTATTACTGCTGCAAAGTCCATTGCAGGCGGAGTCCCCATAAGTGCGGTTATTGCGAGCAAGGAAATCATGGATGGAATTACCCCCGGAATTATCGGCGGTACCTATGGCGGTAATGCGCTGGCCTGTGCGGCAGGTCTAAAGGTATTAGAGGTAATTGAGAAAGAGGGGCTGGTAGAACGTTCGGCTAGGATCGGAAGTAGATGTATGGAAGTCTTTGAGTCCTGGAAAGAGAAATATGAGATTGTCGGGGATGTGAGAGGCTTAGGAGCAATGATTGGCATTGAATTCGTGAAGAATAAGCAAACGAAAGAGCCCTATCCTGAAATTGTTAATCAATTAGTAGCTGCCTGTGCAAACCAGGGCCTTTTAATTGAAAATGCAGGAACCTTTGGTAATGTTATTCGTTTTCTGGCTCCACTGGTAATAACGGACGAACAACTGGAAGCGGGTTTTCAAATATTTGAAGAAGCTCTTGTGCAATTGAACAGCTAACTCTGGTCATATAGCAATTGCTTTCTGACTTATCCTTAAGCTATAATGCTACTAAATTAATTGTTACATGAATAATAAAAAGCAGCGATGGAGCTATCAAAGATGTTCCTAGCTGCTTTTTTTGATTAGAGGTGATGCATATGGCGTATCAATTCA
>JAFACO010000377.1 GCA_023425485.1 Bacillota bacterium | reverse complement strand
GTATAACCGTTACGGGATTTCTCAGCAAGAACTGCTCGAACATCCGTAAGGGATAAGATTTTCTCCTGTTTTGGAGTTTCCTTTGGATTTTCTTCCTTTTTAACAGCAGTCTTTTTTATAGGCTGCTTTTCCGTATGTTCCTCTGATGCAGAAAATATCGCAGTCAGCGATTCTGAAATACCAATAAGAATTTCACCACAGTGTTTTAGTTCTGCAATTTCTGCTGCCAGTTCGTTCATCTTACTCATGAAACTTTGCCTCCTTCCTCGACTTCTTTTACATCCACGGATGCAACCGACTGTCCCGGTGCAAGAAGATATACCTGGGTGAAATCTCCAAAAAGGAACTTCACAATTCTCGATGGCAATCTCATATCTGCACCTCTTAAAACAGTGGCTTTCTTTCCGCTTGGATCAGTGACATTAATAATAATTTTGTGTTTCAATGCCATATCACCACCTCGCTTTCTATAAGGGTTATCTCCCTTACAAGTCACAGTCAAAGAAAACAGTCGGTTTATTAGCCCCTTGGAAATTTATTTAAAAATTCTTTTTGATAATTTCTAAGATACGTTTTTTATGGTTGTAAACAGTTGGTACACTCATACCAAGGATTGCTGCCGTCTCTGTTAATGAGCATTCTTCTATAAAGAGAAGCTTGTATACTTCCTGCTGTCGGTCAGTCATGGTATCTACAAGTTCATGTAAATGCTCTACTTCTGCCGATACATCATCTCCAAATGAAACAGATGTATCTTCTAAGAACTTCTGCTTGTCAATTGCATCATCATCAGAATCTGCGTAGTAATCTAATGACAAATTCCAGCCAGCTGAGTACCTTTCACCTGGATGTTCTTCTTCCCATTCTTTTCTTGCAGCTTTTTCTTCTGCTGACATAGGTGGATGTCCATTTTTACAGTTGTAATAAACCTCACTGTCATCTAATGAATGAAGTGTAGATATCCAGGCTTCGGTTATTTCATTTTCTCCTGGTCGAATAATAATGTTGTCTTGACGATAGCCGCCTTTGCCATCCGGTACACTGATTGGGTATCTGTATACCCCACGATCTTCTGTTCTTGTTTTACGAATTTTCATAAAAATTCCCTTACCTTTCTGCCTGGTTCTTGCAGAGGGGCAAGGGAACAAATATGGTATGTGCTTTTTGAAGTACACCAAAGAAAACGGCCTGATTAGGGCATAGGAAAATAAGGGTACTTCATATTGCACCCATCACTGCTTTCACAGTGACGGTTTCAATATTTGTATCCCAGCCCCTATAGCTAATCAGGCCTGTGATATTTGATTTGTTTGGTGAGGATGCAGATATTACATTGTAAAAAAAGATAAATGCACCAAATATAACTAAATAATTTACGTTCGTACATTTTATCTCTGGTAAAGTGTACATAAATGTGATACAATATTTTAAATGTTTATTACCTTTTGTAGATACATCCACATCATTTATTACAATATCTATTGTAAAAGAAAAAAACCTTCCATTAAGGAAGGTCTGGGAAGACTTCGGAACATTTCGGAATTTCAATTGGAGGTGGTAGTTAATGCTCTTTAGTGAATTTGCAAATATATTGTACAAGCATTGTGGTAGTTCTTATAAGCCGCATGAGTATTTTTTGTTTCTATTTGATACTATTATGAGAAAGCCATCAACCCCTGATGAAATTAAAAAATCTGCCGATGATAAATACAACCCATTTGGAAAACTTGTCCCAGATACATTGGACAGACTTTTTAAAGGAACAAATCCTCTTAACCCAAAGAAAATCCACACAGTTATTGAACGTAAAGACAGCGATAATTTTGCAAAATATGTAGGCTTGTTAAGTTGGGAAAATCAACGTGCAATTGATAGCGAATTTAAGAAAAGGATTTCAGACTTTAATGCAGATGATAATCTTGGCTATGCTTGTGCCGATTTATTCCTGCAAATTATGGATGATATTTATGATGGGCAGGAATCATCAAGTCCCGTCATGATTCCTGGTGCCACTGCGAACACACCGAAAATAAATACTCTACCCGCTACTTCAGTCTATTACGATGAAGCAGATGGTAAACTACATATTGGTGATATAGAAATAGCTATTCCAAAAGAATTAGAACCACCAGATGATATTGCTCCCGAAGAGGAAATATACGTTCATGAACTCTTGGCTGCCTATGCTGATTCGTTAAAGAAAAATGCTGTATCAAAAGAAGAACTTGATTCCTTGCCTAGAAAATACAAGCGAAACTTCAGTGACCAACGAATCAATTATTACAGTGCTGTACGCATTGACCGTTTTGTACGTGAATCTATAATCAATGGTGACGAACAGGCTAATAAATGGAAGTCAGGAATATTTGATTATATAAAAGCAACCTTATGGGATGACTATGACGATGGCTACCGCAGGTTAATTGCTGTCATGAAAAAAGTTGTTGATAGCACCTCTACATCTGTTGTTGATGATTTTCAGCATCTAGTTGGTGCAAAAGAAAAGGAAGGTGTGTGTCATCTTCTAGCAAATGATGGCACTGTACATTGGGTAGATAATGATGAACAATAAAGTTTTTAATACTACTTTTGAAGTCTCAATGAGATTATTACTTGCCCTATCCATAACTGAAAGCGGCGGTAGAACTATAGATAATCTTGTTACGGTAGATTTTATAACAAACTATTCTAAAGAATTCGGTCTTTCTAAAAATAATCTTCATGGTAACAATAAATTTAGTTTTTCAGAATTTTCTACTCGAAGAACATTAGCAATGGATGCACTTAAGTCACTGGTTCTTCAAGATATGATTCATGTTTCACAGAAGGAAAATGGTTTTCATTATTTCATCACAGAACGTGGTCAAATGTTTTGCAATCTACTAACATCTGATTATGCGAATGAATATAGAAAATTTGCCATAAAAGCTAATGAATATATGCAAACCAAAACAGAAAAAGAACTTCTTAGCCTAATAAGCCGAGAAGCAACTAAATCATTAAGAAGGGAGTAATTCACATGAAATTTTATATAACCAAAGTCACCGCAACAGGTGCTGGTAAGACTCCCGCTACAGTATCCTTTGACAAAGGATTAAATCTCATATGTGGTGTTTCAGATTCAGGAAAAACCTGTGTCTTAAAATGCATTCAATTCGCTATGGGTGACAGTAAAAAACCTTTTGACAAGAAAAAAACTGGATATGATAGTGTTAGTTTGGATATTTGGACATCCAATGGAACACTTCACCTTTCCAGATCCATAGGGAAGAATGTTGTAAATGTTGTATCTGAAATAGATGGTATCGATGGTGGAAATTATGATACTGACTACAAAACCGACGGCAATAAAAATCCTGTCTTGAATGAAGTCATGCTTAAATTACTTGGAATTGACGGATTACCAATGATTATCAAAAACCAAGACTTCGAAAGGCAGCGTTTATCTTGGAAAACACTTACAGGTTTATTCTGGCTAAAAGAACAAGAAATAGAAAATCCAAAATCTGTTATATTGCCAGAAGTCAGTACCCAAAATCCTTATTTTTTTGCCAGCTTAATTTATCTACTCACAGGCAATAATTATCCCGATGCAGAAGCCCAAGATAAAGATGAAATTAGCACTGCCAAAAGAAATGCAGTCCATAAATTTGTAAACGAGCGAATTGCTCAGATGTCTGACAAAAAAGAAGCCCTTAAAAAGCAACTGTCTGCTTTCAACGGAATTGACGTTGAAGAAGAAATGCGGAAACTTATCGATAATCTTTCCGAAACAGAAGCAGCAATCACTGCTGCAACCGATGAGAGTAAAGACCTTCTTGGCACCTTATTGGCATTTAAAGAAAAAGAGGCTGAAGCTACTGTTACTTATTCGCAGTTTCAGTCATTAAAAAGTCAATATACTGCAGATATCAAAAGATTAAATTTCATTGTGGAAAGAGAAGTACATATGCACTCAATCAACGATAATGAGAAATGCCCTTTCTGTAATGGTTCAATTCAGCCACAAAACAGAAAATCATATATAGCTGCATCAAAAGCCGAATTGACTCGTATTATCGCACAATTACAGGGATTATCTGAAAGTGAAAATGATGTGCTTTCAGAAATAAACTCTGTGGGTGAAAAAATTAAAAAGCTTGAGGAACGCAAGGCTGAGATTGATGAATTAATTGAAATAGAACTTACTCCCAATGCTGATGCCTTAAAAAACGGCATCCAACAATATCGGGCCTATATTCAATTACAAAAGGAAATATCCGTACTCCATAATCTTTCACAAGATTGGAATGCCGAACTTCAAAAACAGGATGAATCCGAGACTGATAAACCTAAGTTTAAACCAAAAGAACACTTTCCAAAACAGTTCAATACTCGTATGGATGAAATTGCTTATAGCATATTTGAAAAATGTCAATATGAGGGTTTGAACACTGCTCATTTTAATATGGGAACTTTTGACTTAGAGGTAAATGGTCTTCCAAAAGAAGATAGTCATGGCAAAGGGTATTGGGCATTTATTAACACTATACTCGGATTGACCTTCCGTGATTATTTGCAAGAATATGCTAAATATAAACCAGGATTATTTGTAGTTGATACTCCTCTTCTTGGATTGGATCAGGGTGTTGAAGATAATGCTCCTAGTAGCATGAGAACTGCACTATTTCAATATTTTATAAATCATCAAGAAAATGGACAAATGATTATTGTTGAAAATACAAAAGATCTTCCAGCACTAGATTATATTAAGGGTGGAGCAAAGGTAATCGAATTCACACAAGATAAGTACGAGAGCAAGTATGAAAGCCGCTATGGATTCTTATATGATGTGTATAGCAACAATAAGGCATAATGGAAGAAATAATCCAGGAGGAAAACAATGAAAATCAGTTACAACAAGTTATGGAAAATGCTGATTGACAAAAACATGAATAAACAAGATTTACGAGAGGCTGCAGGTATCAGTTCTGCTTCTATTGCTAAACTTGGCAAAGGGGATAATATCACAACCGATGTTCTTCTCAAAGTATGCGAAGCAATGGATTGTAAACTGGAAGATATTATGGAAACAATTCGAGACTAACTCTATTAAATGTAAAAGAGCGGAGTCACTTAAAATATGGGCTCCGCTCCAATTTACTTATTTGCAGGGTTTGACTCTTCAGCGACCTTTAAAATCTCAGACTGATAATCATAAGTAATAGCATGTTCTGTATTTTTCTTAATGATCAGTTGTAATTCAGTATTATATTCATAGTTTTGGATTTCTCCATCCACAATTAAATTTATTGTCTCTTCTATAACGTTTAGAGGCACAATATACCACTCTCGTGGATAGTGTTTATTTCCATTCTTATCAAAAACCTCAAATACAACA
>JAFACO010000293.1 GCA_023425485.1 Bacillota bacterium | reverse complement strand
ATTATAAAACGAATGAAGGAAAATTTAATTGATATACCGGTAGCTGTTGTTACAGCCTATGGGACGGCTAACAATGCGATAGAGTGTTTGGATAATGGGGTTATTGCATATATAAGAAAACCGCTGTCAGGTGAGCGTTTTAAAAAGTGTATTATTGATATTAATCGTAAGTTGGATAATCTTCGACATAAAAGTTTTCTTCAAAAGGTATTAGATATAAATGAAAACAATAAGACGAAATATGCTTCTGCAGAGAAATTAGCAGATGAAACAATTTATCAGCAAGCAGAAATAATTCATCGCAATAAGTCGCTGACGGATTTGTTTAATATAATCCCTAATACTGTTCTTATACTGAATAACGAACGACAAATCAAATATTCAAATTCTTATTTTCTAGAAATGATAGCGGTTAATAACGAAGCCCCAATCGGGCTACGTCCGGGGGAAATACTTAATTGTGTTCATGCCTATAAAGATACCAATGGATGTGGAACCATGGAATGCTGCAGTTTATGCGGCTCTGTTCAAGCAATAATTCAAACCCAGAAAACCAAGAAAGCAACACAAAGAGAATGTCTGATGAACTATAAGGATGGAGATGTTGTCATTAGTCGGGAATTACTGATTTCAGTAACCCCTGCGGATCATATTCTGGAAGGTGCAACTATTTTTATTGTGAAAGATATTAGCAGTGAGAAGTTTAAAACCAACATGGAACGAATATTTTTTCATGATCTGCTTAATACTTCAGGTTCCATCAAATGTATGGCAGAGTGTGCTGAAAAAGCGGATGAGATAAATGAAATGCAGCGTTACGTAAGTCACATTAATGAATCCACAGATTTCATGATTGATGAAATAATGGCCCAAAGGCTATTGTTATCAGCAGAAAAGAATGAAGTGCAGCTGGATGTTGCGGAAGTTTCTTTGAATAATGTGGTTAATTCCATAATAAGACACTACATAGACTACGAATGTGAAATTGCATTTGAAGCCCGAGATGTAATTGTTATAAGCGATGAGGTATTAATAACTCGGGTGGTAGCAAATATGGTGAAAAATGCAGTAGAAGCAAGCAGTAAAACGATTACAATCAGTATAACTGATCAGGATACGTATGTAGATATATCAGTACATAATGAAGGCTATATGTCTAAGGAAGTGCAATTACAGGTATTTAAAAAGTTCTTTTCCACAAAAGGGAGTGGGCGTGGAATTGGAACCTATGGAATGAAATTAATTGGTGAGGGATCATTAAAGGGAAAGGTTTGGTTTGAAAGTAATGCTGATGTTGGCACTACATTTATTTTTAGATTGCCGCATTGCCTACCAGAGTAAATAACATGTTAAATACTTGAATATGAACATAAGGAGGGATTAATGTATTAAATACATTAATCAAGAATACTATGAAGACAGTTAAAATGAAAATGACATTGCTTTTTGGAGTTCTAATGACAGTAATATGCGTAGGGTTAGCAGCGTCTTCGTTTATTACAGCTGAAAATGCATTAATTGATAAAACAAAGAATTCTATCAAATCTTTATCCTATCAAGCAGCGAAATCCGTAGACGCTAGATTATCAAACTATCTAAATATTATGGAAGCACTAACCTATAGTGAGCTATTCCTTAATTTTCAAGATTCAGAAGGATATGAAAAGAATATTACCGAGTTTTTAAAGAAGGAAGTAACATTAGGTGAATATATACAGATGGCATTTGCGGGCAGAGATGGAAATGCTATCTATGAGGACGGCAGTTATGCAGAAGTAAAAGAAGCGGATTATTTTAAACAAGCCCTGTCAGGGGAGAGGGTTGTAACTGCCCCAAGGTTTTCTGAAGATAACGAACTGGTGATGATCTACGCAGTACCGGTTAAGAATAGTGATGAGGTAATTGGTGTACTTATCGGTGTAAGAGATGGCTTTGAACTTGGTAACTTGGCTGGAGAAGCAGCTGATGGGAAGACGGGAAGTGCATTTGTCATTAATTCGAGTGGAAATACAATTGCACATTCCAATAAGGATATGATGCAGAACTTATTAAATTCCCTTTCTATTAATTCGCAGCAATCCCAAGGAGAAGTGGATTCTGTATCATCGGCTACAGCCGTAACAACGACAGAATCTACAGAAAATGAAGATATTACTGAGGGACCAGAAGTTGATTCTAGGACAGAGGGACAGAATTTATTGGGATATTCTAATTTTGGTAACCTTCAATTAGCAATGGCTGAAGGAAAAGCAGGGTATGGCGAATACGAATATGATGGGACGAGTAAGATACTTGGTTATGCTCCTATTGAAAGTCTCGGGTGGTCAATTGGACTCGAAATTAACAAGGCCGAAGCCTTAAGTGGAATCGATGAATTAACAAAGAACTTCGCTATCATAAGTAGTATATTCTTTGGTGTTGCATTAATTATTGTATATATGGTGGCAAGGCAAATGTCAAAGCCGATTGAACATTTAACAAATATCAGTTATCAAATGTCTAACGGTGACTATTCTGTTGAGCCTGAAGCAAAATACACAAGAAGAAAAGATGAAATGGGTCGACTTGCCTTGGCATTTCGCGCAATTACGGATACTACAAAAATATTGCTTCAAAATAATGTAGATATCTCAAAGCAGATATCTGACTCCTCACAGAAGCTGGACTATATGATTCAACAGTTCACTAAGATGATGAAAGAAATATCCTTGGCAGTGGACCAAATTGCTAATGGTAATCTGGAACAGGCTGAAAATACACAGCGTGGCGCCTATCGAATGAGCGAAATGGAGAAGTTAATTGAGCAAGGGCAATCAAATATGCTTGGTCTGCACAATTCCTCAGACAAGGTGATACAGTTAAAAGAGGAAGGCTTCATCCTATTAGATGATTTGGTGAAAAAAACAGCAGCAAGCAGTAAACTCACAAAAGAAATTAATGAGGAATTTGCGGAGACCAATAAGAGTGCAGCAAAGATATCCGACATCAGCCTTAAGATTGGCAACATAACGAAACAGACCAAACTCCTGGCACTCAATGCTTCTATTGAAGCGGCAAGGGCAGGTGAAAGTGGTAAAGGATTTGCAATTGTTGCAAAAGAAGTAGAGTCATTAACCGAGCAAACAAATAAACTTTCCAGTGAAATCAATGAAATAGTGGACGACCTCAGTATTAAGTCTACCTCCTCTATTCAAAAAATGGACCAGATAGAAGGAACAACAGCTCAGCAGGCTCATAGTGTGGAAATGACCCAGGCAAAATTCCTGGGAATTGCAGAAGCAATTGAAGTGACCAGAACGAATATAGATACATTAAATAGTTCCATCAATGAGATGAGCAATGAGAAGAATGAAGTGGTGAAGATAATGACGGACTTATCTGCAACCTCAGAGGAAAATGCTTCTGGTACCGAAGAAGTTTCGGCATCCGTACATGAACAGGCGGAATATTTAGGCCAGATTGCAAGCTTAAGTGGCCTGTTAAGTGAAATGTCAGAGCAACTGAAGGAGCATACAAAGAAGTATAAATTTTAATAATTGATCGAACAACATGTACAAAGGAACACAATAAAACCCTAAAGATGGAGGTGTTAAGATGTATATTGCAAGACAGCCAATATTCAATAAAGAGATGGATATCTATGGTTATGAATTGCTTTATAGGTCATACTTTAATGCAAGTTCCTTTGACAAAGCCGATCCTACGAATGCAACTGCAACGATTTTAAGTGACTTGTTTGAAACAGGAATCAATCACATTGTTGATGGAACAAAGGCATTTATTAATTTTGATTATGATTTTATTTTGTCGGATACAATTGAACTAATCGACCCGAATTCTTTAGTAATTGAAGTATTAGAAAATGTACTTGTAGACAAGCAATTGTTCGATCGATTAAAGTATTTAAAGACTCGTGGATATAAAATTGCTCTTGATGATTTTGTAGAAAATTATGACGAATATCAATTAGTATCGATTGCAGATATTATCAAATACGATATTATAATGACACCACTTGATACAATTGGTGATGAAATCAAGAAAGCCCGTGAGCAGAAAAAGATTATATTAGCAGAGAAAATAGAAACGGAAGAAGAATTTTTAAAAGCAAAGCGAATGGGCTTTCATTTGTTTCAGGGATATTTTTTTAGTAAGCCTAATATTATTAGTAAAGCAAATAATAAGAAGTCGACGCAGGCAAGTTACGCCAGATTAATTAATGAAGTAAAGAAGGAGGAACCCTCCTATCAGGTTTTAGCTGAAGTTATAAAAACAGATGTAAATTTGGCTTACCGACTAATGAAAATTATTAGCACCAAGCATAGTGAAGAATTGATGGATTCAATCAAAAAAGCGTTATTATATATGGGGTTTAAAGAAATTGAGAGATGGATTAACATTTTAATGTTACGGGAACTCTCCAACGAAAAACCTGTAGAATTGTTAAGACTATCTTTGGTTCGCACTAATTTTGGTGAGTACATAGCAACGAATAGTATTTATAAAAAAAGAAAATCTGAGGTATCAATGATGTGCTTGTTTAGTACCTTGGATGCCATGCTGGATATGCCCATGAAGGAAGCTTTATCAGAAATTGCCGTGACAGATAATATCAAAAATGCCCTCGTTAAGGATGATGGGGAATTGAGTCCTATATGGAAATTAATCCGTTATTATGAAGTTGGCGATTGGGAAAATGCCAGGGTATTATCAAATATAATT
>JAFACO010000181.1 GCA_023425485.1 Bacillota bacterium | reverse complement strand
ATGCAGTAGGTGCAGGACTTAATGTGATGACAGCCAGAGGTGTGATGATTGTTAATATTGGTGCTGACACTACGGAAGTATCCATCCTTTCCCTTGGAGGAATAGTATTAAGCAAGCTTATCCCGGTTGGTGGAAATCGCCTGGATGAAGCTATCAAAAGCATGGTGAAAAGAAAATACAATCTTTATATTGGTGATAAGACAGCAGAAAATATTAAGAAGAAACTTTCTTCCGCGCTGACATCAGTTGAAGCTTCCGTAAAAGTATATGGCCGTGATGTAGTTAATGGTTTGCCAACAGAAATGGAAGTGAATTCAACGGATGTATTTGAAGCAATTTCGGAATATCTGTACTCCATCGTAGACGCTATTCGAATTATCTTAGAAAGAACTCCACCGGAAATATCCTCCGATATTATTGATAGTGGCATCTATGTAACTGGTGGGTCTGCAAAGATATTTGCTTTAGATGAATTAATGCATCGTGAAACAGATTTAAAGATTAATATTTGTGAGAATTCCTCTAATACAGTTGTCATTGGGTTAGGTAAAATAATGGAGGACAGTAAGTTATCTGTATTGGCGGACACGCTTCGCCCTAAGATGTTATTAAATTAGTTAAAATGATAAATTAATGGAGATTAGTTATGAGGCGAAGGAAGAAGATCAATATTAATCCAAAGTATTTACTTATCGCCTGTATTGTCCTATGTGTCAGTTTGATTATCTTTTCCTTTCGATTTGGTGATAAACTATCGCCGGTTAAGGATGCAGTCGGAACTGTCATAACACCGATGCAGAAAGGTATTAATACAGTGGGAACCTATATATCGGATCAGTTTGAAAAGTTTAAAAGCATAGGTTCATTATTAGAAGAAAATGAAAATCTAAAGAATCAAGTGGCTGTTTTAAGTTATGAAAATCAGTCACTTCTTCAAGATAAACGGGAATTGGAACAGTTTAGAAAATTATATGAACTTGATCAGCGCTATATTGATTATCCTAAGGTTGCTGCCAGGGTGATCAGTAAAGACCCGCAGAATTGGTATAGTACTTTCACCATTGATAAAGGCGAGAGAGATGGAATGGAAAAGGGAATGAATGTACTTGCCGGTAATGGATTAGTCGGTATTATTACCGAGGTTCAGGTTAACTACTCCAAAGTTCGAGCTATTATTGATGATAACAGCAGTGTTAGTGGTGAATTTTCAGATTCAGATTTTACTTGTATTGTATCCGGTGATCTTCAACTTATAGACCAAGGGAAAATCCGTGTGGAGTATATCGACGATGACGTGGATCTCAAGGTAGGAGACGAGGTAATCACCTCTAAAATCAGTAATGAATATTTAGATGGTATTTTAATTGGTTATATCAGTGATGTTGAGTATGACACCACCAATACAACTAAAATTGCTTATCTTACTCCAGTGGTTGATTTTGAGCGCTTGGAGGAAGTATTAATTATAACTGAACTTAAGGAGCCATTAATTGATAAAGAAAAGTAGGTAATTTTGTGAAGCGTTTTATTGTATATTTCTTAGAAATCCTAATATGTTTTTTAATCCAAAGTGCAATGTTTCATTATATTGCTCTAGCAAATATAGTTCCAAATCTAATTATTATTCTTGTTGCAGCAACCGCTTATATGCGTGGTAAAACCACAGGTATGTTGCTGGGATTATTTAGTGGATTACTTGTTGACTTAATCTATGGTAATTACATTATTGGGTTATATGCTCTGATTTATATGCTTTTGGGTTATCTTATTGGTTTTACCAATCGCTATTATTCCAACGATGATTATACATTACCCATTGTTATTATAGGTGTAAGTGATCTTATCTATGGTTTCAGTTATTACATTTTTGAGTTCTTACTTCGAGGACGATTGAATCTTCTTTACTATTTTAGAAGAATCATATTACCTGAGATTATTTATACAGTAGCTGTTTCGGTGTTACTTTATAAGCTATTACATATGATTAACAATCGTCTAATGCGTAATCTGGAAGAGGAGGTATAGACTTGTTTGACGTTATCCTAGATTATTTAAAGAGATTTTTTAAATCAAGGTTATTTCCCATAGCAGTGGTTTATATTCTGTTATTAGCTGTAGTTATCAATCAATTGTTTATAATTCAGATTGTAAATGGTCCGGAAATAGTTGTTACTAATGAATTGAGAGATACAAAACAAAGAAGTATCAATACCACCAGGGGTAATATCTATGACCGTAATGGTATTCTTCTAGCAACCAATGAAGTATCTTTTTCTGTTGTAATGGAAGATTTAACAATAAATAATACAGATTATAATAGTATTATCCATAAATTAATTTATTTAATTGAAAAAAATGGCGATAGCCTGGACAATGAGTTCTTTATTAAACGAACAGGCGAAGGTCAATTTGAATTTACTGTTTCTGGTGGTGCCCTAACGAGATTTAAAAAGAAGGTATATGAGCTAGTTAATGGAGGGGAAAAAGACTTAACCGAGGAGCAGCAACAAGCAGATGCCAATGAAGTGTTTAATTTCCTTCGTAATGGTAAAAAGAATTATCCGATGTTTCAGATTTCAGAGGAATATACAGAAGAGGAAGCATTGAAAATTATGGGTGTTCGTTATGTCTTATATTGCGTATATCCAAAATATCTGCAAATCTCTATCGCCTCCCATGTCAGTGATAAAACGATTGCAGCGGTTAAGGAAAACAGGGAAGAACTGCAAGGCGTTGAGATTCAAAAACAAACAAGTCGTCACTATGAGTATAGCGAATACTTTGCCCATATTATTGGATATACCGGTAAGATGAGTGCAGAGGAGTGGGATTCGAAATATGAAGCACTTGGTGGATATACTGAGACGGATATCGTCGGTAAGACTGGTCTTGAATATTCCTTTCAGGATGTTTTGGTAGGCAAGAAAGGATTCGAAACAGTTACCGTTAACTCGAACAACCGTGTAATTGGAATTGTAGATAGTACGGCACCACAACCAGGTAACGATATTTACCTTACCTTAGATGCAAATCTTCAAAAGAATGCCTATCTATTGTTAGAGAAGGAGATTACAAATATACTTCTGGACAGTATCGTACCTACCATGAATTATGGAAGTAAAGGCGAAAGTGCAACAGATATTACCCTTCCAATCTATGAGGTATATAATGCTTTAATTAATAACAATATTATTGATACAACTGCTTTTGCGGATTCAGATAGGACCCTTGAAAAAGAGACCCAAGCAAAATATAATACAGCTTTGATAGATGTTTTTGCAAGCCTGGATGAGTATTTGGATTATCAAAATACAATAACCAATGATAAAGCTGGGGATATGGAAGACTTTTTGGATTATTTCTATAGTATTATTAGTTCCAATAAAATTCTTATTAAGAAGAATATACCTGAAAATGATATAACCTATGCTGCATATCAAAACCATAATCTTAGCTTAGCAAAGTTCTTACAGCATGCAATTGCAAATAACTGGATTGATCAGTCTGCTCTTAAAGTGGGGGATGAGTTTAATACTACGGAAGAGCTATACCAGAAATTAATTGATACTGTGAAAGAAAAGCTAAAGGACGATGGTACTTTTAATAAAATGATTTATCGTAATCTGATATTTTCATATAAATTATCTGGAACTGAAATTTGTCTTTTATTATTCGACCAAGGTGTGTTAGAATATAAGGAAAGTGAAGTCAATGCCCTAAAAAATGGTACAATCTCTGCCTATGATTTCCTCACAGGAAAGATTGAAGCTTTGGCTATTACTCCGGCTATGCTTGCTCTTGAACCTTGTAGTGGCTCTGTAGTTATAACAGATGTGAATAATGGTGACGTATTAGCGCTGGTTTCATATCCGAGTTACGATAATAATCGTCTCGCGGATAAAGCGGATGCGGAGTATTTTGTTAAACTTTTAAATGATAAATCTTCACCATTATATAGTAATGCTACAAAATCATCCCTTGCTCCTGGATCAACCTTCAAGATGGTTACTTCTGTCGCTGCTTTAGAGGAAGGTGTAACTACGACTACGGAAAAAATTCTGGATTTAGGAGAATTTGATAAGATTTCTCCTGCACCAAAGTGTCATATATTCCCGGGGTCACATGGTTCTGTTGACATTGTTGATGCATTAAAAGTATCCTGTAACTATTTCTTTTTTGAAATGGCATGGAGATTGAGTAAGGATAGTGTTGGGTCATACAAACCTGATATTGGTTTGTCAAAATTAGAACAATATGCAGCTTTATTCGGTCTAAATGAAAAATCAGGTATTGAGCTTACGGATGAAAAAGCTCCGCAGACTTCTAACAAAGATGCAATTCGTTCTGCCATTGGACAGGGTACGAA
>JAFACO010000173.1 GCA_023425485.1 Bacillota bacterium | reverse complement strand
TCATATTCCTGTGCTTGTGCTATCGCTCGTTCTACACTGATGACAATATCACCTAAAAGAAGTTCTCCCGACTCTGGATCAAAAGAGGTGATATCATCTTCAAACTTATCAAAATCACCAGGCGTATCATATTCATTGGACGGAAAGGATAATACATCCGTTGCTGCATCCTTTTCTCTATACTCCCGATTAATCTCTCTTATTTCATTATCATCAGTTAAAAGAACATTAAGGTCTACTTCATAGGGACATTCCTCATGATCTAAGCACTCTTCCACTACTTGATGAATTAGTTCTTCATAATTAAAATCCAATTTATTCGTGGATTCGTTTTCAAAATGAATTGTCATATATACCCAAGCCTTTCATTAATTATAGCCATATTTTTAATACCCTTATTCAAATTCTCTGTGGTAAAATTCTTTTAAAACTTTATAATCCTTTAAGGACAACCCTGCTGCATCAAAGGTACCCTTGTCCATTCTCATTTGAAAAATATTTTCTACTACCTTGGTGGTAGTAAATTTTTTATCACCAGTTTTTTCAATATAATCTAGGGTTGATACTATACTATCTGTAATCATTACAATAGCCGCTTCCACAGAATTGGGTTTATCATACTTAATATTATGTTCTCTTATTATGGCTTTCAGTTCTCTTGGAAAGGCATATTCATCTGCTAGAATTAAGCCCTCTTCAATATAATTCTTGCCTCTCATCTTACCTGCTTCATGATATAGACCTCCTGCAAAGGCTAACATCTCATTTGCAGAAATGGAAATTGCCGCACGCTTGGAAACATCACCTATGTGTAATGCATGTTCATACAACACATTATCAAATTCTTTTAATTGTTTTAATAAATCATTCTCTGGATCACAAAGCACCTCATAGCTTGTCCGCATCCCATTAATAAAGTCATCCTCTGCAATTGGCAGCGTGGTTTTTTCAAGCTCCAACAAACTCTCCTGCTGTGTGGAAGCTGCTTCCTCCTGGGGGATAACAAACTGTTTGTCCACCTCTATAGGATCAATGGTTGTAAACCCAATCCTTTTGTCATAAAGAACATATAGAATTACACCAGCCAGAATTACAAAAAATAGACTGGTTAAAGACAAAAAATAATTAACGTTTGATTCCACTTCAAACACCAAATTATTTAATGCAAAGGATAGGGTTATATGAGTAGAAAGTATAATGATAGTAGCATACAAAAATGTACTTTTCTTCTTTAAAGCATTGGATAACATATTTAAAATTAAACCTGTAATCAAAATTTGAATCATGATTTCTGGTTTTTGACTAACGCTAATGCCTAGCAGAAATGATAAGTTAAAGTGAATTAACATTCCAAGCTTCAAATCAACCAGTAAGGATATTAATAAACTCCCAATCATCCAAAAACAATAGGTATCAGAATTGGGAAGAATCAGAAGAAGACAGATGCCTGCCAGATAAGCAATCGTTACAATGCTTCCGACAAACCTCTGCTTCCAGATGACGGAGGCATTCACTTTTATGTAAAAGGATGCCGCCGCGGTTAATAATAAAGTAATAATCCCCATTTTAAAGGTATTTACATCCACCCTTTGATGATAGATATCCAATAAAACTGGTATAAGCATTGATATAATTGGTAAGACAGCCAGTATAAATTTTGGTTTAGTTTCTACAGACTGCACTTTCTCTTGTTGTGTATCATCTGTTTTCATGATTATTTCCCCTAATCCTTGCGGATTTATAATTGAACTTTCCTTCCCATTTTTTCTTACCCTGTTCTAATGATTTATGCTCTAAGGTTTTGTGTTCGTGGTGCTTTTGTTTTTCTTCATATGCATCATAAGCTTTTACTATTTTCTGTACCAGCGGATGTCTCACAACGTCTTGATTTGTTAGATAGGAGAAGCCAATGTCCTCTATTTTTGATAAGACATTAATTGCCACATCAAGACCTGATTTTGTACCTATTGGCAAATCTTTTTGTGTTAAGTCACCTGTTATTACTACCTTGGAGCCAAAGCCAATACGTGTGAGGAACATTTTCATCTGTGCTGGTGTTGTATTCTGTGCCTCATCAAGAATAATAAACGCATTCTCCAGTGTTCTACCCCTCATATAAGCAAGAGGTGCAACTTCTATCAAGCCTTTTTCCGAGTTTTTCAAATAAGCTTCCGGTCCCATTATCTGATGCAGAGCGTCATACAGTGGTCTTAAATATGGGTCCACCTTACTTTGCAAGTCACCAGGTAAAAAGCCCAGCTTTTCTCCTGCCTCTATTGCAGGACGAGTAAGTATAATTTTACTGACTTCGTCATTTTTAAACGCAGTGATTGCCATCGCCATAGCTAAATAGGTTTTGCCTGTACCGGCTGGACCAACTCCAAAGACAATCATTCTCTTACGAATTAAATCCACGTAAGTTTTTTGCCCAATAGTCTTAGGTTTTATAGGTTTCCCATTAATTGTATGACAGATAAGGTCTTTATCAATCTCAACAATCTCTCTTTCCTTATCTTCATGACATAAGGCAATTGCATAATTAACATTCTGTTCCGTAATCTGATTGCCACGTTTCGAAAGTTCCAACAATTGAAGAAATACACTTTTTGCTTTTGCAACATTAGTATCTGATCCCACAACCTTAATTTCACCATTTCGCTCAATAATTGTG
>JAFACO010000124.1 GCA_023425485.1 Bacillota bacterium | reverse complement strand
TCCTAGAATTATTACAGCAATCAAACTACCTCCAAAGATTAATAGTGAGGTCCATTTAATCTTCTTAAAGTTATGAAGAATAGTTAATAAAAAGATTGCAATCGGTATTAATAAAAGCAGGATGCACCAAGCATTTCCATCAATCTTTTGTTCATAGATTTCAAACCCGAAGGTAGACTTTAGTCCATTAACAGCAACCTTCTCTCCTGAACAGGATACTGTGCAAAATGGAAGGAAGAAGCAAAGAACTGAAACAAGTGAGAAAATTTTTAAAAGTAGTTTTCCTGATATACGTTTTGCAATCTTAACATCATTCTCTTCTGTAACTGAAAAATTATTATCAATAAAATTTGGCATATAGACCCCATCACTTTCTAATATAATATTTTATTATTAATAGAAATTATTACCCATTACAGATATGTACCACTTCCCGTCCTGCTTAACCATTTGCATAGAATCGTTAATATATTCATAATCTTCACCGTCAAAGTAAGTACAGACAAATGATACCTCTGCCATATTCTTTGTTAGATAATTCACGTCAACACTTTTAAATTTTACACTTGGCCTAGATTCTGATGATGTCCAGCTCGTATAACCTAAAACCCCCTCAAGAATTGTATCTACATCATATCCTGTAAAACCAGAAAGTAATGCTTGTGCTCCTTCAAATACAGATTGTGCACTTGGTTCCATGCATTCAAGCATTTTGTCAAAATCCATATCATTATAACTTTTTTCAAACTTATGTAAGGTCTTCTCAGGTGTTGATTTTGTAAGAGTATAGATAGCTACTACAAGTACTGATGCAAGTATAAAAAAAATGGCTAGTTTTAATATTCCACCACTTTTCTTTTGAGGTAGAACTGTTTGCTGAAACTGGTACTGATTTGATGCTTGTACTGGAGGCACTGAAAGTTCTACTCTTGCACCACAGGATGAACAGAAGACTGCCCCTTCGGTTAGCATGACTCCACATTTAGAACAATATTTCGCCATAGTTCTCTCCTTTTTCGTATTTATTTACATTATATCACAACTGTATGATTATACAATATATGGAGTTATATTCCTGTTAATTACATAACAAAGGCCAATCAATCAAAATCCATCCATCCTTTCTTGACTTTTTATAGGTTAATTTATATTATGGGTAATACGTGAAATAAACAGAGAATACCGAGAGAAAGTTGACGAAAGAATGAATTCTAGAAAGCTCAAAATAAGAAAATCCCTTCAAGTATTAACAATTATAATCCTGCTACTTGCTTTCACTGGTTGTTCAAATACAACAATAATTACAGATAGCAATAGCAGTTCCAGTATGGACGCTTCAGACCTACAAGTACATTTCATCGATGTAGGTCAAGGAGATTGTACTCTAATCACCAGCGATGGGGAAGCAATGTTAATCGATGCTGGCAATAATGATAAAGGTACCTTAGTACAATCTTATCTACAAAAGCAAGGCATATCAACATTAGATATGGTCATTTGCACACATGGGGATAGCGACCACAGCGGCGGAATCGATGTTATTCTAACTAAATTTGATTGCAAAACAGTCATTATGCCTGATACCGATAAGGTAATGAATGATACCAAGACCTTTCGTGATGTGCTGTCTGCCATGAAATCGAAAGGTTATAAGAATACACTTCCGGTTGTGGGTGATACCTTTCAATTAGGAAACGCTACTGTTACAATTATATCTCCGAATTCCTATGATTATGGTGATAATCCAAATGACTACTCTGTCGGGATTCTAGTTCAAAATGGAGACAATCGATTTTTATTTACAGGGGATGCAGAAGAGGCAGCCGAAGCTGATATTCTTACTAATGGAATAGATATCTCTGCTGATGTATTTAAAGTCGCGCACCACGGTGCAAATACTGCAAATACAGATGAATTCTTGGAAGCAATTAACCCAACCTATGCCGTAATTAGTTGTGGCGAAGGAAATACCTATGGTCACCCCAGGGCAGAAGTTTTAAATAAGTTAAGAGCAGCAGATACAAAGGTTTTTCGAACCGATGAACAAGGAACCATTGTCGCAACTTCTGATGGAACAGACATTACCTGGAATTGTTCCCCTTCTGATAGCTGGAAAGCAGGTGAACCCACTGGAAATTCTACTGGTAACAAAACTGAACCAGAGAGTGGCAGTAATTCCTCAACAGCAAATAATTCTTTAGACATAGAAGAATTCAAGGTTTATATAACAGATTCCGGCAGTAAGTACCATTTGGCAGGCTGTACTTACTTATCCGAAAGTTCTAATGAACTTTCACTCAAAGAAGCAAAAAAAGAAGGTTATATGCCTTGTTCAAAATGTAACCCGCTCGATTAACTAAACAAAATGAATTCAAATATTTTATTACCTTAATAATAAATGTTAGCTATTAATACATACTTACTATGGGGCAAAGTCCGATACCGATTGTACTTTGCCCCATAGTATTTACTGCTATTTGTTATTCTTCTGATGCTTGTCTTCTCATAATAATTGCCCTTGGCTTAAAACCAAGGCTTTCCCAGAAGCCTTTCCCACGCTCATTCCAACAAAGTACATCCAGATCAATTTCTTCTGTTCCA
>JAFACO010000132.1 GCA_023425485.1 Bacillota bacterium | reverse complement strand
ATATAACGGTGACTGTAGCACCAAGTGTTCCACCAGCTACAGTCACTCCCGAGGTATTTGAAGAGTTGCCAAATGAATATGCAGATGTCACTTTATCAAAAGTAACAGTGCATGATCCCTCCATTATAAAGGCAAACGGATCCTATTATGTATTTGGATCACATATGGCCTGGGCAAAAAGTGATGATCTCATGAACTGGGAACCTTTTTATAACAATATTAACAGCAACTATAAGACTATATTCGGAACAATCTGGGAGGAATGGTGCAAGACACCCTCGAATCCGAATGTGGGTGGTAATCTCTGGGCACCGGATGTTATCTTTAATAAAGAGATGAATAAGTACTGTATGTATATGAGTGTAAATGGCGATAACTGGAGCTCTGCTATTGTACTTCTGACTGCCGATAATATTGAAGGTCCATATACTTATATAGGTCCGGTTGTATACTCTGGTTTTAATATCACTGACAAACCGGTGGAGAAAACCGATGTATATCAGGTTTTAGGAGCAGGAGCAGACATTAATCGTTATCAATCTACTTCAGATACCAAAATTAATGCGATTGATCCAAATTTACGTTATGATAATGACGGAAATCTCTGGATGTCCTTTGGCTCCTGGTTTGGTGGAATCTATATGCTGAAGCTGGATAGCAGCACCGGGTTAAGAGATTATACCTATACATATACCACTGTAGAAAATGAATCCGACCAATATTATGGTTATAAATTAGCCGGTGGTCATGCCGTATCGGGAGAAGGCTGCTACATCAATAAGTTCGGTGATTACTATTACATGTACATAACCTATGGAGGATTAACGGCACAGGGCGGTTATCAGATGAGAGTATTCCGCTCTGATAATATATATGGTCCCTATGTGGATGAAAACGGACTATCTTCTATTTATACCGAATCAACTAATAACCTAAGTTCAACCAATGGTGTAAGGATTATGGGCTCCTATAAATTTTCTGGTAATGCTGTTACCCGCACAGCACAAGGTCATAATTCGCTCCTGCTTGATGATGACGGTAAGATGTTCATGGTATATCATACCAGGTTTATAAAAAGCGACACACCTTCTAACGCAGAAGCTCATCAGGTCAATGTATATCAGCTCTTTCTAAATGAAGATGGTTGGTTGGTGTCAGCACCCTACGAATATTCAGGTGAGACAATCTCTGCAACAGGCTATGATAGGAAAGAAGTAGTTGGTGAATATGAGTTTGTTACGATTCATCCCACAATGTTTTATCAAATAGTCAGCGATAAAGAAATCGGCATTAACCCCACTAAAAACATCACTCTGTATAGTGACGGAACAGTATCCGGTGATGCAACAGGAACCTGGAAATACCAGGAGGGATCAGCAAATATGTCAATTACGATTGACGGAGTAGAGTGTAAGGGCGTATTTCTAAAACAGGCAACAGAAACAGATCATAAACTGGTTATGACCTTTACCGCACAGGGCAGCGATGTATGTTTTATGGGAAGTAAAAAATAAGCAAATATGATGAAACGATAAGGCTTTTCTCTTGTCACTATTAAAAAAGGCTGCCGCACAATTTGTGCGGCAGCCTTTTTTAACATGAAATAGGATAACATTATAAGCAAATTAATTACTCATCCAATGCCTTATATCCACTTCCCCAAATAGATTTACCTTCCAAGGACTGAACTGTAAAGGTCATAACATTTTTTAAATTAATTTCATCCCATTGCTTCAGGAAAACACCCTTATATTCTATACCATCAATTGTAAGAATACAGGTATTGTCACCTTTCAGCTCCCAGGTACCATGCCAATCTCCGACTACAGAATGATCTTCTCTTAAGACCACATTCTCCGATTGTTTAATCTCTGCTGAGATGTCAAGCTGATGATTGATAACTTTATACGCACCCGGAATCTCCGCTTCGGTATAAGTACCTATCGTTTCACCAACATAGCGATAAGGTGCGACAACGAACCATCCATCTTCATTTAAGAACATTTGATGAACTCTGACCTCATGGTTTTCTCCATTTCCCTCAAATCTGGTATGGAAGACCAAAAAATACTTTCCATTTTTTTCATCATAAAGTGTTGAATTGTGTCCGGGTGAAACATATCCAGGGGCATTTCCATTTCTGGCTTCTTCTCCATCAATGGTATTCCAATGATAGTTACCCATAAGCTTTGTGCCGAAATCATCTGCTGCTGCATCATCAAAGAAGGAGCCTGCAGGTCCTTTGCAATCAATCATATCGTTACCCTGTGCATCATAGTAAGGACCGTCTGGATTCTTAGAACGGGCAACTCTGATATTATAGGCTCCATCTGCCGTTAATCCTCCAAAGGATAAGAACATGTAATAATAATCGGTTTCCTTGCTATATTGAACAAAGGCACCTTCAATTCTTAAATGATTTTCACCCAAAAGTTTCTTTCCATAACCCTTTTCTAAAGGCATTCCCGTCTTTTTGTCCAATTCAAGGATATAAATACCACCGCTATAGGAGCCATACATCATCCAAAGCTTACCGTCGTTGTCATAGAAAACGCAGGGGTCTACAACATTCGGTTCAATGGTTGCGTCATATACATCACCATTTTCATCGGGAGTATCCGGATTCTGACCAGATTTCAAAATAACTCCCAGATCCTTATAAGGCCCTTCTATGTTATCCGAAACTGCTACACCCAGCGCAGCCAAGGGCTTACTGCCTTCGCAGTTGCAATAATAATAATAGAATCTGCCATCTTCCAGCTGAATAACATCGGGTGCCCAGAAGGTATTTGTCTGCGCCCAGGTAAATGCCTCTGACATCTCACTCATTGCATCCGGAATTACTTTATTGTTTTTCTTAACCCCGGAGTCAACCAAGGTCCAGTTCATCAAATCCGTAGTCTTGGCTACTGCCAGATGAGATCCAAATATGTAGTAGGTTCCATCCACATCTACAATGGAAGGATCGTGTACAGATACATCGGTAAAATTATAGGTTACTGGTATTTTTGCTTTAATGGGTGTACTTGCTATAATCTGATTGAACAATTCCTCTTCCTCTTCTTTCGTCATTTCCTCAGTAATTGCTGGCGCAGTTGTTACACCTGGGCTTATTGTTACAGTAGCTTCCTCAGCTGATGAGGTGGGTGTATTAGTTACATCTGATGCCTGATTTGGTTCCGTTTCTCTGCTCTTGTTGCTACAGGATGAAAGTAATAACATACTAAAACTAACTACAAAAACAGCCATTGCTCGTTTCATAAACATTCCCTCCATACCATTTTTCGTGTTATGATTTATTCCACTTCCAGTTCAAGATGCAATACACTGCAAGCTGGAATTGTAAATGTAACTTTACTATCTGCAATCCTAAATTGGTTGAATTCTTTTGTAGTTACCTTATTCTGTTCTTCAAAAGTATTATAAGCTTTCATATCACCAGTTAAAATTGTACCTCTGGCAGATTTTACGAGTGTATCTAACAGACTGCTTTCAACTTCATAAGCCTCTGTAATCGATAGGTTATTAATTGTAATATGCACCTTGCCATCCTTAGCAACAGAAACTGATTCATGTAAATTGGGTACCATAAATTGTTCTTCTATTCCAATGTTCTGCGTCTCAATATTACTCTCAAGAAGCTCTGCATCCTGATGATGCTTGTAAAGATTAAATACATGATAGGTTGGAGTCAAAATCATCTTCTCGCCCTCTGTCAAAATAACTGCTTGAAGCACATTTACAATCTGTGCTATATTGGCCATCTTAACCCTATCGCAATGCTTATTGAAGATATTCAGGTTAATACCCGCTACCAAAGCATCCCTCATGGTGTTTTGCTGATATAAGAAGCCTGGATTGGTACCGGGTTCACAGGTGAACCAAGTTCCCCATTCATCAACAATCATTCCAATGATTTTTTCAGGATCATACTGATCCATAATTGCACCATGACGATTAATCAAGGTCTCCATATACAGAGTCTTGCTTAGGGTTTTATACCATACCTTTTCATCAAAATCTGTTGCGCTTCCCTTCACTTCCCAGCCTTCTGGATGTGTATAATAATGCAGAGACAGCCCATTCATAAAACCATGTAAGAATGCAGGTGCATGCTTATGCGTTGTTTCAAGAACAACTTTTGTCCATTCGTAATCATCCACGTTAGCGCCACAAGCCACTTTATAAATTGGTGCTTCATGATTATAGTTTCTAACAAAGGTCTGGTATCTACGATATTCATTTGCATAATACTCCGGCGTCATAATACCACCACAGCCCCAGTTCTCATTACCAACAGCAAAATAATCTACCTTCCAGGGTTCTGGATGACCATTCTTTGCTCTAAGTTCTGCCATCGGCGAAACCCCATCAAAGGTTAGATATTCCACCCATTCCGACATTTCCTGAACAGATCCGCTTCCTACATTACCATTTATGTATGCTTTACATTCCAGCTGGCGGCATAGTTCCATAAACTCATGGGTACCAAAACTATTATCCTCTAAAACACCACCCCAGTGAGTATTAATCATCCTTTTACGTGTTTCTTTCGGACCGATACCATCTCTCCAATGATATTCATCTGCAAAGCATCCACCCGGCCAACGAAGTACCGGTATGCGAATCTCCTTTAATGCAGCTACCACGTCATTTCTCATACCATTGGTATTAGGAATATCGGAATTATCCCCCACATACAAACCTTCATAAATGCATCGACCCAGATGTTCTGAAAAATGCCCGTAAATCTCCTTGTTGATATGCCCTAGCTTCCTCTTAGTATTAATATTTAACCTGATCATTGCTATTGTTGCCTCCAATTATTTGTTTAAGTAAATACTGTATTATTAAATTTTATAATTAACTTTAAGTATAAGTTACTATGTTTTTATTAATTCGTCAATAGTTTATATGAATTATCCTGAAGCAATTTTTGAACTTTTTATTGCATTAATTAATTATTGACTTCAACAATGAGAAACACTATAATATTCCTATGTTTCATCAAATTTTACTTGATATTTATGGTAAAATATATTACATTTCTTATAGGGTATTTGCTATTTATAACCGTTATTTTACACGTTTTTACATAATCATCGCAAATATCGGTTAATTATTTAATTTAATAAAGAAAAGAAAATTCAAATAGTTTTTCATAGGAGGTATTATGCTATATTTTAAATCCATACAGGATGCTGAAGAGGTGTTAAAGGCTTTAAGCACCCCCATGCGTCTGAAGATAATGGAGCTTATTTACGAGGATGATCAGCTTAGTATGAATGACCTTGCTGAAGCCCTTAATTTAACGAATAGCGCAATTTCAATGCATGTAAGCAAGCTTGAAAAGGCAGGACTCGTAAAGATTCGTACCACTGCAGGCAAGCGTGGTACAATGAAAATAGTTCGTCCTCGCCACGATAGATTAATGATTGATTTAGCACCGATCAAAGAAACACGTGACTTCTATCAGGATGATATTCGCATTGGATATTTTAATAATTTCAAAATAAACCCAACCTGTGGTTTGGCTACCGTGAAGAAAATAATTGGAGAATTGGATGACAGAAGATATTTTATGTTCCCAGAGCGTTTCGATGCCGGTATCTTATGGTTTGCCAATGGATTTATCGAATACAACCTACCTAACCATTTAATTGCAGGACAAACATTATCCGAGCTTCAGATTTCGTTCGAAATATGTTCCGAGTGCCCTGAATTTAACGAGGATTATCCCTCCGATATTTATTTTTCCATTAACGGAACCTCCTTGGGTATGTGGGTTAGTCCCGGAGATTATGGTTCAAGAAAAGGCTTCCTTAACCCCTTATGGTGGCCGGAGCGTTTAAATCAATATGGTCTGCTTAAGACTTTAATTATCAATTCTGATGGAACCTTTATGGATGGCAGCAGCCAGATTTCCAAGACTACCATTGAAGATCTCGAGATTGATTATTCCAGCAATATTACCTTTCGTTTGGAGGTACCGAAAGATACTGCAAATTGCGGAGGTTTAACGTTATTCGGGGAAGATTTTGGTGATCATAATCAGGCTATTCGTGTAAAAGCATTTTACCGGGATAACACAAAAGAATAAAAGCTATGATTAGAGAGACAAAGAATAAACAATATACTAATTAAGGTGTATTAATATATTGTGAAGCAAAAAAGTGCGTATATGTATTTATCTGGATTCGCCTTACCATCCTGTGTTTTTGTTATAGTACAAGCAAACACAGGATGCGGGTCATCGCCAGCTGAACACATATACGCACTTTTTCTTTGTTATAAATTATTTATCATTAATACCTGATTTCTTATTTTTTATTTCTACTTTATTATTTTATTTTTGATTTATTTAAATTTTTTTCTAATTTCTGTTTAACTTAATTTTTTTGCATTTTGAAATAACCACAACATCATAGACAAATATGAGAAACACTTGTGGGTTTAGTTTAAAATTACATTTATTAATTCATGTCTCCTCTATTCATTAATTGGAGGAGGGACGTAAAATAGTTCTTATTATTCGATATACGAACATAATTATGGAGCCAGCAATGGCTACATATAACATTGTGATTAATTTAAGGTCTAACATTGATTGAAATACAAAAGAAATGATTAAAAGAAAGAGCATAATATACACAAATGTAACAAGTGAAACTATGAATGACCATATTAATTCCTTTAGCAAATCCATTCTCGTCGGTTTTTTCAGTTTATCCATCCTTCTACATCATCCCCTTCTCTATAGCAAATACTACATTCTCAAACTTCACAATCTATCTTCATTACACTTAATAAAATCAAAACAAATATCTAGTAAGTTTAAGTTTCTGATTTATATTATCTCTTTTAACATTTTAAAGCTATTATACTCGAGCGTTAAATATAAAGTCAATATCTCGATTGCTTTTTATTTCATTATATATTAAAATATTATATATTTCAATTAACTATTAAAACTTAGGAGGAGTGTATGAAAAAAACAATAAGGTTGCTTTTGCTATGTAGTCTGCTTTTCTGCCTCATGTTCACAAGTGCTTGTAAAAATAATCAGGAAGAGAACTTAGTTCCAGACCTCGATCATATGGAGGTTTCTAATCCCCCTGATCCAACCCAGGCAGTGCAGCTATCTGGAGACTTTGATTATTCTTTAGAAGTTAATGGATCAGAAAGCTACGAAATCAGCAACCTTCTTTACGGTTTATTCCTGGAGGATATTAATTTCGCTGCAGATGGAGGGCTTTACGCCGAACTGCTCAAAAATCGTTCCTTTGAATATGGCTCTTTAGCCATGAGAGGTAGCTTGCATGGATGGGTAGCTACAGATAATATTACTTTTGATATTATGGATGGTAGTACCGACAAAAGTTATCTGAACGAAAATAATCCGCAGTATGCTCGTGTCGCCAATCCATCAAGTACTTTAGGTGGTATAGGAAATTTTGGCTTTCTGGATGGGTTATCTGTGACAAAAGATGCAGATTATAACTTCAGCGGGTATTTCAAATCCTCTACTGGCTATCATGGTGCCATCACACTTCAATTGAAGGGCAATGATGGAACCATTTATGGAGAATCCACGATAACAGAAATAGGTTCTGCCTGGACAAAGTACAAATCCACTATAACCGCTTCTGCTACAATCTCTGAGGGTCTTAAGCTGTTCGTATTGATTAATGAAGGTTCTGTTGATATGGATATGATTTCATTATTTCCGGAAGACACCTATCAAGGACGAGAAAATGGACTACGAAAAGATTTAGCTCAAGCCTTGGAGGATTTATCTCCCAAATTCCTGCGTTTCCCTGGTGGTTGTGTGGTAGAAGGAGAAACCTTAGAGAATGCTTACAGCTGGAAAGCTTCTATCGGTAATGGATTGGCATTTACCATCAATGGTGAGGTAACCTATGGGGATGTAGCAACCAGGCCACAGGGCGAAAATTTATGGGGTGATCAGAACAACGCGACCACTCACCCTTATTATATGAGCTATGGATTGGGTTTTTACGAGTACTTCTTATTATGTGAAGATATAAAAGCAGCACCAGTTCCCATTGTAAATGCGGGTCTTTCCTGCCTTATCCAAGGTACCAGATCCGTCGGAATTCCAGCACAAGCTGCAGAAATAGGTACGCCGGAATTTGAACAATATGTTCAAGATGCTCTGGATCTTGTGGAATTCTGCAAAGGTGATGAGAATACAAAATGGGGTGCCATTCGAATTGCAATGGGGCACAAAGAACCATTTGACCTCACCTACCTTGGCATAGGTAATGAACAATGGAGCAATGACTACTATAATCGTTACGAAGAGTTTAAGAAGGCTTTTGATCAAGCAAAGGTTGATAATCCTGAACTTTATGGTGATATTGAGCTGATTGTCGCTAATGGTCCAACGTCTTCCGATCAATTTGCCTGGAATAAAATTAATTCATTGGGAACCGATTATGCCGGTTTGGTAGATGAGCATTATTATAATGTACCTAGCTGGTTTTTAACTAACACCAATCGTTATGATACCTATGACCGTTCAAGTACCCCTGTTTTCCTTGGTGAATATGCTGCCAAATCAAACAACACAGAAGCTGCACTTGCAGAAGCTGCTTATATGACTGGTTTAGAACGCAACGGAGATATTGTAAAACTGGCTTCCTATGCACCGCTCTTTGGTAACAGTACCTCCTATCAATGGTCACCTGATATGATATGGTTTCAAAATGACCTGCTCTGGAAATCTGCAAATTATTATGTACAGCAGTTGTTCTCAACAAATCAAAGCAAGCAAGTAATAAAATCTGAGTTAAGTAAAACCTCCTCCTCTGAAACTGAAAGCAGTATTTCAGGTAAAGTCGGCATCGGTACCTGGATGACCTCCGCTACCTTCGATGATATTATGATTATTAGTAATGAAACAAATGAGGTACTTTACTCTGACGACTTTAGTACTGACAGCATTGATTCCTTTACAAAGATTGCCGGTACCTGGGTTTACAAAGATGGACAGATGCTCCAAACCAACACCTCAAATCCAAGAAATACAATAACTGGCGATGTTTCCTTTGTAGGTGATACCAACTGGACCAATTACACATTAACAATGACAGCTACCAAATTATCTGGAAGCGAGGGTTTTCTTATTCCTTTTGCAGTAAAAGACGAAAATAATTATTATCATTGGAATATTGGCGGATGGAACAATACCGTATCTTGTTTAGAGCAAATATCTGGTGGTTCAAAAAGCGGGCAAATTGCTTCCACTGTTACTAATTTAAAGGTGGAAACCGGGAAGTCTTATGAAATAAAAATTGTCGTTAACGAAAACTCGATTGAATGTTATTTAGACGGTAAAGGACTAATTAAATATACCCTACCAAAAGTTGATGCTGTCTATCAGGTCGTAGGTGTGGATGATACCGGAGATATGATTATCAAAATCGTTAACGTTTCGGATACACAACAAAATATTCTGGTTCAATTGAATGACATTTCCTTAGCTTCCGAGACTGCTGTTCTATCAGTTCTTGCAGCAAATGATGCTGGAGATATGAATACTCCTACAGATCCAGAAAAAGTTGCCATAATAGATTCTACAATTATTATTAATAATAGCTTCTCTTATTCTGCACCTAAATACTCTGTAAGTGTAATAAGAGTACCGATTAATAAGTAAACAAAACTTATAATCATCAACAAGATAATACGACAAAGTTGTTTCACTTGTCATGAATTAGCAATTGGAAGAAGGATGCCCTATTCTATACCGCAGGACATCCTTCTTTTTATCAAATACTAGAAATAAGTTTGGTATTATACTAACCTTATACTTACTGAAGTATTTACATCAATAAAAAATATCTGTACCTATACCTAGAGAGGTAAAAAGCATCCCTTATTATCCCTAATTTCAGGTGAGAGTTTCATTGTCCCCCAGTATTCAGGGGTTCCATAATTTATAGACTAACTTTCTACAATGTTAAAATAAACGGAATACTTTTCATCTGTTATTTCATATAGCGGCATAAAATTTATATTTTGCACTTGATTTATTGTCTTAAACGCGCCTTGCTTCCATGGAAAAATCTGATATTTATGTTCGTACTGTGGCATCAGAAATTCTGACGGATTATTGTAATCTCCAACTAACTGCTTCTCACTATCACAAAGGCCTGCTAATACGATTGGTCCTTCCATAATAGCATAGGCATTTAACACATCTGGCAATGGAACTGTTGTTAATCCACAAGTGAAGTATAGCCTCAAATCATTTTCTGTCCATTCTCTAGTAATGTTAATATAGCCGTCTTCCATTTCATATTCATATGTTTTATCATCAATAATCACCACAGGCTTATCTTTCACCCATCCCGGCACTCGAAAAGAAAGTGTGAATTCAGTCCTCTTAGCGTTCACCTTAAATAACAGTGACCACCTGGACATCTGGCTATCATCTCTTTCATCAAAAAGGGCAAGTTCATTATAACCTTTCATATCAACTGTCTGCCCTAAGGTAATGTCTGTATTCTTACATCTCCACTTTATTTCTGAAGGTATATACTGACTTATAAAAAGCCTGTCTTTATCTTCAAAATATATGATGGAATTGTACATGGACTGTGCCTGAACCATTGTTCCATGGCAGCACCAAAAATCACGGGTTTTACTACCCCACTTTTTTGTACTTCCAGCCCTAAGTGGCAGAAAATAGGTTGGCATGCCTGTGTGCATATTCTGCTGTGCCAGCAAGCCATTGTATAGGTTCTTTTCTATATAATCAGCATAGGAAGTATCTTTCGTCCATGTATAGAGATACAGAGCCAATCTTATCATATTATAAACCGTGCAAAATTCCTGATTTGTATCACTTAAAAAATGTCCCAGTTTATTCGGGTGTGTCCAATATTCTCCGGAGCCATGCCCACCTGTACAGTAATATCCTCGATCGGTAACAGCATTTTTCCAAAATGCTTCGGTTATTTTTCTCCATTTCTCTTCCTTGGTAATTTCATACATCTTAGCCGCACCATGTGCCCAGGGAATGCTCGCATTTACATGGCAGTTACTTAGCACATCCTTGCCAATTTCCAAACCTTGAAATAATCCTGAATTACTATAGCTCTTTGCAAGCTCCATATATTTTTCATTTCCGGTTGCTTCATAAAGAGTTAGCCACGTTTCCAGCATACCAGCTTCTTCACCGCTGTAAATGGCATCAGAGCCTTTTTTCTGCAGGTCATCTGTCCACCTAATATACCAGTCACTCAACTTATCAAGAATAATTAAAGCCTTGTTATTTCCTGCAATTATATATGTCTCTGTCAGACCCATAATTGTTTTATGCATTACATACTGTGGTGACCATACCTGCTGTGAATTTTCAAGTTTTTTAAAATATTTCTCTGGTATAGAGCCAATCCACTCTCCTCCATTTAGTTCCTGACATCTTGCAAGCTCATCTATGATTCGATCCAGCTTAGCTTTTAACTCATAGTCCTCCTCCGATGCATAAATAGAAGCTGCCGCAGACAACCAATGCCCTAAAAAATGTCCCCGCAGCTGGCAGGTAGGTGCGTCCCATCCCCAATAAATCTCGTCCGTATCTGGATTATGTAATACTTGTAACCCCGGTAATATGATACCGGCTTCTAAATAGAAATTTTGAAGCAGTCCATTATTTTTTAGGCTTAATAAATATTGGCGGTTAAGATCAAATCTTTCTTTAAAGATACTTGGTAATAGCTTAACTTGTTCTTTACTCATAGTTCTTAACATTTCTTCACCTCAAATTCATAATATTTTCACTTCATTGGCAGTAATGTGGAGCTATAGA
Organism: Bacillota bacterium; assembly: GCA_023425485.1. GTDB lineage: Bacteria > Bacillota > Clostridia > Lachnospirales > Lachnospiraceae > Mobilitalea. The sequence continues at coordinate 1,654 of JAFACO010000132.1, read as the reverse complement.
TGGGTTTCTTACATGAACTATTTGTCACATAAATTAATTACTTCCAGAGCATGCAATTTAATGGGTCCTTTACATAAACAATCCTACAAAATAAACTCACTATCTAACTATTAGTTTAGATTTTATTATTATATAAATCAACTTACAGGAGTTTATAAAAGGTGTCCATTTCTTAGGTTTTTCAAAACGAAATATTTGTTACCAGCTTCTAATCCCATCCAGCTGTATTTAAAGAAAGTAAATTAATAAAACCACATAGACGTTTGGACTTAGTTAACCTATAATAATATATGACAGCAACCTGCTAACCTACATTACATAAATTCTAATCCATGTATAGAGAGGTGGTATATTCTTATATGAATACACAATATTTACTATCACCAGCAACAACTCCACTCAAATATCTTTCCAGTGGAAATCTAATTAGTAAAAACAACTTTCTTCATCATAGACGCAATTTTGAGCTTTACGTTTTAATAATGGTAAAAGAAGGTACTTTATCTATTTCCCAAAGTGGTATTAATTACAGTTTAGGTCCAAATGAATATCTATTTCTAAAAGCAAATGAAGAACATTACGGTTTTAAGTCCTCCCCCAGCAAATTATCGTATTTGTGGGTTCATTTTCTCTTTCCTAATACGGTATCAATTCTAGATGAAATTAATTTAATGAAGACTTTTTCAGAAAAGAGTTCACAAAATTCAATAGCGGAGATGTATATCTTACCCTTATCGGGCAGAATATCTCCTACCCAACGTGCTACCTTACTATTCAATCAATTACTTGATTTATCAAGGCAAGATGTTATTTACGTAAATCCAATGATAGACTACGCTTTAAGTTTATTACTCATGGAAATTTCACAGGAATTTATAGAAATGCATTTTAATATGAAAAACAAGACATCACCAAAAGTTTCAATGATAATTGAATGGATTAAAGCTAATTACTACCTTCCGATTACAGTAGCAGAAATAGCAAATGAATTTAATTATAACGCTGACTATCTTTCCTCTTTGTTCAAACAAAATACTGGTGTATCTCTTACAGCCTACATAAATAAAACACGTATCGATATATCGAAGTCTTTACTTGTGAATTATAATGTTTCAATCAAAGAAGCTGCTTTCTCAAGCGGTTTTACCGACGAAAAATATTATATGAAGACTTTTAAAAAAATGGAAGGTATTACCCCTTTGCAATACAAGAAAGCCTTTACAAGAAAAATGATAAACTAATTATGTGTAAAAATAAATGACTAGTGTCACGAGTAAAATTATACTCCACTAAATAGCCAAGGTGGCTTGCACAAATAAATACAAGCCACCTTGTAATAAAGATTTACTTAAGCTTCCTCATCACTAAATAAACCTCTATGTTTTCTACTGTTATACTGAATTATTGTACTTTCGTCAGCTTAAGCATACGAGCTCCATGAAGGTTAACATCTACTCCAACTCTTTCGGTAAAGGTACCAATCTCTTCGTGTGCCCACAAATCTCTAGCTTGATATCTTCCTTCCAGCTCCAGATCCATAAGGGTAACTTCCAGGTGTTGCAGCGTGCTTGAGGTATTAAAAACTGCAATATATTTGCTTCCATCCTCATCCTCACTTACCCATACTACACTTTCTTCTGTCCGAAGTATTTGC
>JAFACO010000101.1 GCA_023425485.1 Bacillota bacterium | reverse complement strand
AAACAACGCTGTGTTTGTCATGGGAACTATACCTATCATAACATTATTATGATGAAAACTAAGATAGAATCCATATCAAAAACCTATGTCCCACCGGGTTGGATCAATAAACAGCCTATTTCTGCGGCAGAACTATCAGGTGGAGCAGGTATGATAGCTACCACGAATTTTGAAAAATCATATATTGGACTGCAGATATGCGACCTTTATCAATTTGTGCGTAAAGTAATGGAGAAAAATGATTGGGATATTCTGTATGGAAGCAATATTATTGAAGCTTATGATAGAGTAAAGCCAATATCAAAGGAAGAATTGAATATTCTTTATTTGCTACTGCTTTACCCGGAGAAGTTCTGGAAAATTACAAACTTCTATTATAATGGCAAAAAATCCTGGGTGTCTGGTAGAAATACACAGAAATTAAATATGATAGGAGAACAAAACCCTAAAAAAGATATGTTTTTGAACCGTTTAGAGAGCATATTATAAGGATATTATCTATGGGTTGGTTTATATGAATCAAGGATTGAATTAAAAAATCGGTTAAGTTATAATACATATGTTGACAACAGATACTAGGGTTAAAGCAAATATGAGGAAATGATGAATGGCCAGAAATACAAAGGATCGAAAGATACATTTTAATAAAACAAATAGACCCATACTTAGGCTTTTAGTAGGACTTGGGTTTTTATCAGTTATATTACTGATAGCAATGCTGACCGCCACCGAAGCAAAACGTAATCCGCAAGGTATAAATTCGCAAAACACTGTAAATGACAACAAGGAAAATGAGGATGACACTACTTTAGATTCGCCAGTGATTGCAATTGTAAAGGATATTGATTATGATAATAAATTTATTACCCTGTATGATATAGAAAAACAGAGAACGGTGAAATTAAGTTATACAGGTGGAACTGATATAAGAGATAAGTATGATAAGATAATAGCTATGAGCCAGATGAAAACTGGAATGATGGTAGATGTACTTTATCAGGACGAACAGAACAAACTGTTGAAGATGAATGTATCCACCAAAGCCTGGGAATACATTGGTGTTAGCAATTTTACAATTGATCAAACCGCAAAGATGATAAAGATTGCATCCTCTAAGTATCGATATACTAACGATGTATTAGTGTTAAATGAGTTACAGGAAGTATCCCTTTCAACTCTAACAGAACAGGACGAATTAACGGTTCGCGGCTACGAAGAGATTATCTACTCAATTACGGTAACCAGAGGTCATGGAACTGTAGTACTTGAGGACTATGATACTTTACTGGGTGCTGAAATAACAATTGGATATGAGGCAGTACAGCAGATTACGGAAGATATGGAACTAACCGTACGAGAAGGAGAATTTAACTTAACTGTTGACACTGGTGACTACAGTGCAACGAAGCGAGTTACAGTGTTGCGTAATGAAGTGAGCAAAGTATCTTTAAGTGACCTTGCTCCAGAAGCAATTAGAATTGGAAAGGTTACATTTAAAATAACTCCTTTTGGTGCCGACTTATATATCGATGGTGATTTATTTTCCTACGCTGATTCAATTGAACTGGCCTATGGCGATCATAGTATTAAAGTCACCAATGGTGGCTATACCGCCTACCAAGGGACATTAACGATTGACAGTGCTGGAAAGACCGTAAAAATTGACTTACCTGAAGCGAAAAGCAGTGAGCAGGTTGCTGTTGAGGAAACAGAGGGAACCTCTACAGATACAACGGATACCTCTAATGGATCAACAGGCACAGATAATACATCTGGTGAGGAAGATGGGACAGAGGATTTTGATATAGATCCAGAGCATCTGATTTATGTTCAACAACCTATTGGTGCATCTGTTTATATTGATGGTGTTTATCAATGTACTGCACCGGGAAGTTTTAAGAAAATTATAGGAACGCATGTAATAACCTTTATTCGGGAGGGTTATGTAACAAAAAGCTATACAGTTGAAATATCGGATGACGGAGTTGATGCATACTTTACTTTCCCGGCATTAGAAGCGAATAAGTCTTAAAGAGAACACATTACTGTCAAATCCTCTAAGAAAACGTATAATTTCATAGTTTTATGGAGCATCATGAAGAATGCTGTCAATCGCTTTTTAATCCTCTCTCTTTTCAAAATAGCAGGTGTAAGCTATAATAATTGTAAAATTATAGAAAAGAGAGGGGATTTTTATGGTCAAATATTTATATGATAATAATATTCTTCTGTATACCTTTGCTGGCTTAGGTGGATTAGGGTTCCTACTTCGCTTTATTGTAAATTTGGTATATAAATATCTGGTTCGTGAATCAGATCGTTTAGGAGAAACAAAAAATAAGACCTTACAAAGAATGAAGATGAAATTTACAACTGGATATAAGCTGATGATAGGTGTGAATAATGTGGATACATTTGTGGATAAGAATGTATTAAAGTATAAATTTTGTAGAATTTTATTGTCAACATGGGATAATGCATGTGGATTAATTTTATACTTAAATCTTCTAATAGTGCCTATTATCACGGTTTTCGGGGTGGCGTACGGACGTGGACAAGACCAGATTTTGTTGGTTGGTGCAGTGGGTATTTCATCAAGTGGAATGTTGATCATTGTGGATAAATTCTTTAATGTTGCAGCAAAAAAGAAGCTACTTCGGTTAAATCTCCTGGATTATCTTGAGAATATTTGTAAAGTCAGAGTGGAACAGGAGCTATTGAATCCAGAATTAATTGAGCAATATCGCCGGGATTATTATCAAACGGTAGAGTCAAAAGAGATGGTTCATGCAACATCCATAGATAGAGATACCTCGAAGGATGAACTAAATCGGCGTCGTGAAGCAAAGCTTAGAAAGCAAGAAGAAAAAAGAATGGAAGCTCTTCGGATAGAAGAAGAGCAACGGAGGATTGAGGAAGCAAGGATCGAGGAAGAGAAGAGAAAACTAGAAGAGAAGAAACAACTGGCTGCGAAGCGCCGAGAGGATGAAAGAAGAAAGATTGATGAGGAGCGAAGAGCGCTTGCAACTAGAAGAGTGGAGTTACAGAAGGTAGATGAGAATGACCCAGTAGTAAGTGAAAAGCAAAGACCGAAAAAGGATAATAAAGAGCAGATTTTACATAGTATTGAGCAGGAATTATTAAGTAATAACAGTAAGGTAGATATGGATACTCTCCTGGAGGGAATGGATGAAATAGCAGCAGATCGGGAGCAGGATTTAATGTTAAAGGCTGCAAAAGCAAGATTAAAACAGGATATTGAGCAGGATAAGAAAAAAACTCAATTAAAAGGAAGTAAGCCAAAGAGTCTAAATCAGCAGGAAGAGAAGCTAATTGAAGATGTACTTAAGGAATTTTTTGCTTAGGATGTGATATGATTAGAAAGATATTGAATAATTATTTTGCCTTTGTTAGAATATAAGAAAAAAGAGAAAGTGAGTAAACTAACATGGCAAATAAGGTATCATTTGATTATTCTGTAGCGAATAAGTTTTTCTCCCAGCCAGAGATGGATATGATAAAGACCTCTGTTGAGGCTGCAAAAAATCAATTAATTAATAAGTCAGGTGCAGGAAATGACTTCCTTGGATGGATCGACCTTCCCGTTAATTATGATAAGGAAGAATTTAATCGTATTCAAAAGTCAGCAGCTAAAATTCAACAGGATTCTGAGGTGCTTTTAGTTATCGGTATTGGTGGCAGTTATCTTGGAGCAAGAGCAGCAATTGAATTCTTAAGACACGGATTTTATAATTCAGTTTCTAAAGAAATTCGTAAAACTCCAGAAATTTATTTCTGCGGTAACAATATCAGCAGCAACTACATGAACCAATTAAAAGAAGTTATTGGTGACAGAGATTTCTCCATTAATATTATTAGTAAATCTGGAACAACTACAGAGCCAGCTATTGCTTTCCGCGTATTTAAGAAAATGTTAAATGAGAAGTACGGTAGAGCGGAGGCTGCAAAGAGAATTTATGCAACTACCGATAAGGCAAGAGGAGCGCTTAAGAACCTTGCTACAGAGGAAGGGTATGAAAGCTTTGTAGTACCAGATGATGTAGGTGGACGTTTCTCCGTATTAACAGCAGTTGGACTACTTCCTATTGCTGTAAGTGGTGCGGATATCACTAAGCTGATGGAAGGTGCTGCAAGCATGAGAAATTATTGCTTGAACTTAAGCTATGAAGAAAATGGTGCTCTTCAATATGCAGCTGCACGTAATATATTACTTCGCAAGGGTAAATCTATTGAGATATTAGTAAATTATGAACCTTCTCTACATTTTGTTTCAGAGTGGTGGAAACAGCTCTTTGGAGAGAGTGAGGGTAAGGACCAGAAGGGAATTTATCCAGCAAGCGTTGACTTTACAACGGATCTTCATTCCATGGGACAATTTATTCAGGATGGACAGAGAACCTTATTCGAAACAGTAATCAATGTGGACCAGTCTCTATCAGAAATTATTCTTGAAGAGGAAGAGGTAGATTTGGATGGATTAAACTACCTTGCAGGCAAGAGCGTGGATTTTGTTAATAAGAGCGCTATGAAAGGTACTTTACTAGCTCATACCGATGGAAATGTTCCTAACCTCATGGTTACTTTACCAGAGCAGAACGAATTCTATCTGGGTGAATTATTCTACTTCTTTGAATTTGCTTGTGGTGTAAGCGGATATCTATTAGGAGTAAATCCTTTTGATCAACCAGGTGTAGAAAGCTATAAAAAGAATATGTTTGCACTTCTTGGAAAGCCAGGATTTGAAGCTCAGAGAGAAGAGCTTTTAAAGAGATTGTAATATTTATTAAGTAATAGATAGAATTGAAGCTGCACTAACCTAAGCATAAAATACACTGATTTGGTAAAGATATAGTACTAAAATGTGTATTTGAAGCTATAAAGGAGTGCAGCTTTTTCTTTCTTCCTTATGATATCGTTACAAATATAACTATTCTTATCTATCGGAAATTCTGTCACAATTAAGTTTTTTTTGAATATTATGTAATAACTAAGTGAAATTGAACATTGGGTAAATGACATTTGATAGGGGATAGGATACATATCTTTGAATATTCGCAACCGAATCCCTTTTACTTCATATGTGCAGTGTCCTGTTACCCTACCAGAAATATTCGGCTGCTTAACATAGATATGATAAATTGCCCCTTTATCTTAATGATAGAGGGGCTTTTGCGTTTCGTCTTGTTTACGGCATGACTACTACATATTGGTACATTAGGATAAAGTGGCAGATACTGCCGCCCATTACAAAGAGGTGGAAGATTTCATGGGAGCCAAAATTACTATGCTTATTGTTAAAGATGGGTAGCTTAAGTGCATAGATAATTCCACCAAGGGTATAAATGATACCACCAGCTAGTAACCACTGAAAAGCGGCATTGGATAAGGAATTAATAATTTGTGTGAAGGCAAGCACACAGGTCCAGCCCATTGCTATATAAACGATGGAAGAGAACCATTTTGGACAATGTACCCAAATTCCGGTTACGGCAATTCCAATTAAGGCAAGACCCCATATTAAAACTAACAGAGCAAGACCAATTTGACCACCTAACGCAATAACACAAATTGGGGTGTAGGTGCCAGCTATCAAAATATAGATTGCCATGTGATCTAATTTTTTCAGCCTAACATGAACCTTCAAGGAATGCCCAAAGGTATGATATACAGTACTTGCTATATATAATAAAATCATACTAATAATAAACACTCCAAGGGATAAAAGGTGTACACCGCTGGGCTGCCTAGCGGCTTTAATTAATAAGGGAGTGGCAGCTAAAACCGCCATTAGGGTACCAATAAAATGTGTGATTGCACTTCCTGGATCTTTAACTTTTACTTTTTTGATGGTCATATCATCGTCTCCTTTCAAATAGATAATAAAAGTAGTTTGAGTCAAATTGGAATAATTTATACACTACGTAGAATCAAAACTTTATAATCTAGTAATTAATACTATGTAATAAGTATATTCATACTACAACACATTGTTTCAAAATGCAAGTGTAATTTTATAAAAAGACTTTGACTTTTCAAGTAAATCAAACTATGTTATACTTATAAGATAAATATTCCAAAGGAGATACATAAATAGAACCTATTTAAGGAGTAAAAATGTATCTTTGTCGAGCTATTTTATTTAAGCGCTCACAGCAAATATTGTACCTACTGCAGCAAAGTTTGTAGGTAAGAGAAAAGGTATGGTATAGATATGGATTTAAACATTGGCGAGATTATAAAATTAAAAAAACAGCACCCTTGTGGCAGTAGCGAATGGGAAATACTAAGAGTTGGTATGGATTTTCGGTTGAAATGCCTTGGATGCGGACATCAGGTTATGATTCCTAGAAAGCAGGTTGAAAAAAACCTGAAGCAAGTAAGGAAACCATAATTATAACCTGAGCAAAATTTGGACAAGGACTTACAAGGTACCAAAGAGCATTTACAAAAGAAAAGTAAATATAGATTATAGAAGAATAGTTAGATTATAAACGATAATAATAAGAAAGAATTTAGTGAGAAACTACTTATGAAATATATTTTGTTAGATCTAGATGGAACGATTATTGATCCCAAACAAGGGATAACAAAAGCAATCAGGCACGCACTTCAAAGACATGACATCTTGATAGAAAATGATGACTTTTTATATAAATTAATTGGACCGCCCTTAAGGGAGGTTATTAAAAATTCTTTTGGTTTCAATGATGCGGAGACGGAAGATATTGTAGTTGCTTACCGGGAATATTTTGCGGAGACGGGGCTCTATGAGTGTGAGTTATATGAAGGAATTAGAGATTTACTTATGAAGTTGAAGGAAGCGGGGAAGATCCTGATTACTGCAACCTCAAAGCCGGAAGTATATGCCATAAAAATACTTAAGCATCTAGGCCTTAATGATTGTTTTCATGATATTTGCGGAGCCACGCTAGATAATTCCCGTACTTCAAAAGGGTCAGTTATTCAATATGCATTAACAAAGAATAATATTGTTGCTACAGAAGAAGTGGTCATGATTGGAGATCGGCTTCATGACGTTGAAGGAGCCAAGGCAAATAGCTTGACTTCCATTGGCGTTTTATACGGTTACGGTTCAAGAGAAGAGCTGGAAGCTGCAGGAGCAACCTATATTGCAAAGGATGCCTCTGATTTATATAATTTAATTATGAATATTTAGGTTTGGTGAGAATCTTAAAGGATAAAATGGACAAATACAATAAGAGAGGAAAGTACTAATATGAGAATGATTTCTTGGAATGTTAATGGGTTACGAGCGTGTTTAAATAAAGGATTTAAAGAGTTCTTTCTAGAAATGGATGCTGATATTTTCTGCTTACAGGAGACAAAACTTCAACCAGAGCAAGTTGATATATCATTTGAAGGATATTATCAATATTTTAATTCTGCTGTGAAAAAAGGATATTCTGGAACAGCAGTTTTTTGTAAGAAGGAACCATTAAGCGTATGCTTTGATCTGTGTATGCCAAAACATAATGATGAGGGCAGAGTAATTACTATTGAATATGAGGAGTTCTACTTAGTTACAGTGTATACTCCCAATTCAAAGCAGGAACTGGCGAGAATAGATTACCGTATGGAGTGGGAAGATGATTTTAGAGCTTATGTTATGGGGCTTGATCAAAAGAAGCCTGTTATAATATGTGGAGATTTAAATGTAGCTCATCAAGAAATAGATTTAAAGAATCCAAAATCAAACACGAAAAATGCAGGATTTTCTCCACAGGAAAGAGAAAAAATGACGACACTGTTAGCTAACGGTTTTATTGATTCTTTCCGATATAAATATCCAGATAGGATAGATGCATATACCTGGTGGTCTTATATGTTCCATGCTAGAGAAAAGAATGTGGGATGGAGAATTGACTATTTTCTTACCTCGGAGCGATTAAAGGATAGAATTGAAGATAGTGTCATTCATATGAATGTTATGGGAAGTGATCATTGTCCGGTTGAACTTATTCTGTCCTAGGGGTGAAAGAAACAAGAGCAAGCGGTAGTAGATTACAGAATTAGTTTAACCTTAGTGTTTATTGCGAATGAGAATGCCATGGTTTGTGGGAGAGGGGTAAGTTTGCATGGAGGTAGTAAGAATAAGAACGGATCAGGCAGAGGTTGGAATGAAGGTAGCAGCAGATATCTTTTCTTCCAATAATCAGATGATTATACCAAGTGGGACTGTTTTGGATGAGAGGGTAATAACCAGACTAAGATATTATAACATCTATGGATTAATGATTTATTTACCTGAGGAGCAAGAGGTAAAACAGGAGTCCTACATTGACATGCTGAGAAATACCGATGAGTTTAAGAAGTTTAACCGAACCTATGTAGATACTGTCCAGAATGTAGAATCCAGTTTTCAAAAAGTCCTCAATGGTAATGAAATTAATCTTGATGAAATGCTTCGAGATACGGATCGAATTTTACACGAAGGACGAAATGGAGCTCATATTCTTGAAATGCTTCATGGAATCCGCAACTATGATGACATGACCTTTGTACATTCCTTAAACGTATCCCTTATTTGCAATATTTTTGCTGGCTGGCTAAAGTTTTCTCCAGAGGACACGAGAGCACTGACCCTGGCCGGATTATTACATGATATAGGTAAGATGCTAATACCCAGAGATATTATTCAAAAAGATGGAAAGCTTACAGACGATGAATATAAGAAAATAAAGATGCATTCTATAAAGGGATATCAAGCCATGAAGGATTATCCCATTGATATTCGAATTAAATACGCAGCTCTAATGCATCATGAAAGATGTGATGGAAGTGGCTATCCGAATGGATTTGTGGGTGACCAGATTGATGATTTTGCCAAAATTGTTGCCATTGCTGATGTATATGACGCTATGACCTCAAATCGACGTTATCGTAAATCCATCTGCCCCTTTGAGGTAGTTGAGAATTTCGAAAGGGATGGATTTTTAAAATACGATCCAGGGCTATTAATGACTTTCCTGGAGCGAATTGTTCAGTCTTACATTCATAATATAGTAAGGCTAAGTGATGGACGTAATGGCGAGGTGGTTATGATTAATAAGTTTGCCTTATCCAGACCTGTGGTCCGAATAGGCAGTGGGTTTATTGATCTTTCAAAGGAAATGAAGTTATCTATTGAAGAGGTTATATAATTAAATAAATACATATTGAACTAACAACATATAGAGAAGAGCACCGACTCCAATGCTTAGGAGGGTGTTCTTTTTCCATATATGTAATAAAATAATTACAACAATACTGATGACTTCAGGAAGTGCGTAGGGCTTCACTGCAAATGATATATTTTTTAAACAGTAGACAACAAGCATTCCTATAATGGTATAAGGAAGAATGTCAGCAAGATATTTCATAAACTTTGGAATTTCTTTATTTTCTGGAAACAAGAGAAAGGGTATCGTCCGAGTGAGGACGGTTCCTAAAATTACAACCATGAAAAATATAATCAACTGTGGAGTGGTATAATTCATATTGTCTTGCTCCTTTCCAAAGGTTTTTTAAATACGGTAACAAAAATAAGAATAACAAACATAGTAGGTATAATAAAATTATCGGGACCAATGAGAAGTCGGCACACAATTGCGCCAACAATTCCAATAATAGCTGGAAGATGATTTCTTACTTCCATCCATTGATTGACCAGGATAACTACAAAAAGAGCTGTAAGGACAAAATCAATACCTTTTGTATCAATGGTAAGCAGACTTCCTAGAATTCCTCCGATTAAAGAACCGGTGACCCAATAAAGATGGTCAAGGGAGGATATAAAAAAGTAAAACCATTTACGGTCTACGCCTTCGGGAGCTTTAGCCGAACAGATAATAGAAAATGTTTCGTCAGTTAAAGAGAAGATCAAGTAAGGTTTTAATCTACCCATACCTCGGTATTGGTGAAGAACAGAAACACCGTAGAAGATGTGTCTTGCATTTACAGCTAAGGTCATAAGTAGAGCTCCCAGAGGATTAAAGCTAAGAGCAAGTAGTTCTATAGTAAGAAACTGCATAGAGCCAGCGTAAACTAAAAGACTGGAGACCATAATCCAAAGAAGTGAAAAGCCCTTGCTATCCATTAGAATACCAAAGGCGGCTCCTAAAACTATATATCCCGTAAATACTGGTATCGTTAAAGGGAAAGCAGCCTTAAGGGCTGCTTTTTTATCATGTTTTATTTGAAGTTGACTTTCCATATTATCTTACTCCTAACCCTAATTCAAGTTTATTTGTGACTGTTATATTCTAGTCTTTTTTGGAGGAACCAGCATATACTGGAGTAAAATCAGGCGTGTCAGCACATACAAATCCGGTGAACTGTTCCGTTAATGCCAATAAATTAGGGAGAAAGCCATCTAAATCTGACTCGGCTAAATCAATTGCAAAAATCGATGCAATCTTTCTGTTCTTAACAAAGGAAGCATCCTTAGGATCCTGAAAGGATATGTCCAACGCTTCAAAATCTATAAAGTTTTCATTGGATAACTCTAGTTCCACAACTTTCATTTCTTCCCAATGCTGAACGGTAAGACCTGGCTTGTCCTGAAAGAAGGTGGCAATATCACTGGTATTGATGTTCATTGGTGTCAGGTAGAGTAAACTTATATAAGATTTTTTTACTTTTATATTGGTGCTCTTTTTTTTATTTGACATAGTTAATCCTTTCGGTTGGTAATACAATTGTTTTTATAAATTATAATATAGCTTTCAGAAAATGGCAATTAAAAGTAGTATTATTGACCATAGACAGATGAGAGTAAATACCGTATATTCTAAGTATAATTGTAACTATTTTTGAAACAAGCTCGAAAACTGCGGTTTCCTCGCTGTTTGGTTCATTTACAGGTCACGTTAGCTCTACGAAAGGAGAAATATTTTATGAAGAGAAAAAATAAATTACTGCTAAGCATTATTATAATTGCTTTATGTATGAACATAGTAACTCCTTTACATATATCTGCTGCGACGAGCAGCTATGGCGTTATAATTGGTAATAAAGAGAACGAATATAAATTATATAACAATATGATTGTATTATCACCCTCCAAGAACCTAATGGTAAAGGCATATCAATTAAGCAAAGAGTTAGGACTATCCTTTGGTTATGATAAAAGTACAAAGAAATTAACAATTAAAAATCCCTTTAATAAAAAATCACTGGTTTTTACCTTGGATAAGAAAGAGTTTAACTATTATTCTAGTACTACAGCCAAAGCCATCAAAAAATCAGCCACCTATCCCTGTTACTATGATAGTAAAGCAGGTACCTATGTTATTCATATTTCTACGCTAAAAAATATTGTTAACCATAATTATTATAAAAACATGGATAATTATTACAGTGATATGGGTTATAAAGCACTTGCGGTGTATAGTATTAATGGATATTCCTCCTATGATATTCCGATAACAAAACAGGTACTTAATTATATCAATAATAAGACCTTTAAAACAAAGGATCAGCTTTTGGATGCAATTAGGATAAATTTTATTATGAGAAATACTTCCTTTGTTCTAAATACCAATCGAGGTGTTATGGATGCAATAGGAACAAGTAACTCTGTAATAAACCTTGTTAAGAAGATAGACCGTAAGGATACGTCAAAGGATGCAGATTATCTATCATTAGTAATTGATCAAATAAAACAGAGCTGGTATTCCACTCATAAGAACAGGATAAATTCAGATGGAACAACGACATCAATACAGGAAGATTCTGATCCAGCTACATTAACCATTGAGGTAAAATACGAAACGACTTTAGCGCAGGAACGCGTGGTAGATAATAAGATATCAGAGATATTAAAGAAAATTCTTAAGGAAAATACAACAGAGTTTCAAAAGGTAAAAGCGATCCATGATTATGTAATTGATCTTGCTAGTTATGATACAAGTTATCAGAAATCTTCTGCCTATGATATTCTTGTTCATAAAACCTCGGTATGTGAAGGCTATGCACTGGTAGCTTATCGTTTGCTTCTGGATGCCGGATTAGAAACCAGAGTAATCATTGGGTTAGGGAATAAGGAATTACATGCCTGGAACATCGTTAAGGTGGATGGAAAGTGGTATAATTTAGATTTGACCTGGGATGACCCGATCTCTTCCAGTGGAAAGCCAATTTTACGATATGATTATTTCTTAAAAAATACAAAAGACTTTATTAATCATACTAGAGATGCAGAGTTTACTACAACTAAATTTATGAAAACCTATCCTATTGCAGATAAGAGTTATTCTTGGTAAGAATATAAAGCGAGTTCATAAGACAATTAATGAAATTAACAATAAGTCAGGCTCCAGATGAGAGTAATTCAGAATATATTAATAAAAGAGCTAATATGATGTAAAACGTAGCCATTAATATAGATGCGGAGTGAATTAAGACGTGGATAATGAATGCAGAAAACGTATTCTTAGTGAAGATTATGCAGACTTTATGATTTATTATGGTACTAATCTGGATAGTATTAGGGAGAAGTTTGATGCCTGTTACGATAAAATAGTAGAAGAAACGTTTAATGTATATGTTCCACTGTCACAGGTGCGCGAAGACTTTATACATGACTTTGGATATAGTGCATTTCCTAATGTTTATGGAGTCCTAAGTACCAGTAGCATGGAGGCGTCCGGTGTTACCAAAATACGCAGTATTCCGAGATTGTCACTACGTGGTCAAGGGGTTCTGGTTGGAATTGTTGATACCGGTATTGATTATTTGCATGAGGCTTTTCGATATGGGGACAATACAACTAAAATTCATACCATCTGGGATCAAACCATTGAAAGTGCTGATGGATCACCACAGGGTTTTTACTTTGGTACGGAATATACACGGGAACAAATCAATGAGGCTCTCAAATCAGAACAGCCATTAACTATTGTGCCAAGCGTGGATACGAACGGACATGGTACATTTCTAGCAGGAGTGGCAGCAGGTAATGAAAGTGCCGCAAACGATTTTATTGGTGTTGCTCCAGATGCTGAACTTATTATTGTTAAGATGAAGCAAGCAAAGAGGTTTATTAGAAACTTTTGGAAAATTCCGGACGGAGTAGAGTGCTTTCAAAAAAATGACTTAATGAGTGGAATTCGCTATTTGGTTGAGACAGCTGAAAAAGCAAAGAAGCCACTTTCACTTATTATAGGTGTTGGAACATCACAGGGTGCTCATGATGAAAAAGGGGCATTAAGCAGCTATCTTACAACATTAGCAAATATGAGTGGAATGGCAGTTACCATTGCTGGCGGAAATGAAGGGAATCGAAACCTTCATTACTCAGGGATGGTTAAAGCACCTGAGAATATGGATACAATTGAGCTTAATGTGGCTCCAAATAGCAGTGGTTTTACAATTGAGTTGTGGGGGAATACTCCGACGACTTTTTCAATTGACTTAATTTCTCCTTCCGGTGAATATGTTCCTAGAATACCAGCAAGATTAAAAGAAACGAGAGAGGTTCGTTTTATCTTTGAAAGGACAGTAATTAATGTAGATTATGAAATAACGGAAGCTCAATCAGGAGATCAATTAATTTTACTTCGATTTCTAAACCCTTCGGAAGGAATTTGGCGTATCCGGGTTTACTCCGGAGGGAATTTGACGTTGAATTATCATGCCTGGCTTCCTATTTATCAATTCTTACAGGAGGGAACATACTTTATTAAGGCGGATCCCTACTACACGCTAACTTCCCCTGGAAATGTGACCAATCCCATTGTTACAACAGCGTATAATCATTCTAGTGATAGCTTGTATCTCTATGCAAGTAGGGGGTATACTCGAACGAATGGTATTGCACCTACACTTGCAGCGCCGGGGGTTAATATTGTGGCACCAGTAAGTGGTGGAGGATATACCACCGCCACAGGTACAAGTATATCGGCTGCACATACAGGAGGGATAGGGGCTTTGTTTCTGGAATGGGGTGTGGTAAATGGAAATTATCAGCAGATTAGTACTGTAGAAATAAGAAATTTACTAATCCGTGGAGCGAGAAGGAAGAAGGATATGAGTTATCCTAACAAAGAGTGGGGTTATGGTATACTTGATATTTTTGAAGCATTTAATTCCCTAAGAAATGAAAAATTGTAATATAAATACCTCCATCAAAACTCATAGAAATGGTATGACTTTGGGAGGAATTGGGTATAAGCTATCATTCAGGAGTAGGTTTTGTAGGGGATGGTACGGAATCAACTTTAATTATTTCAAAGTTATTATTAACAACAAACCACAGTTGATTAAAAAACCGCATA
This sequence comes from Bacillota bacterium, assembly GCA_023425485.1. Classification (GTDB taxonomy): domain Bacteria; phylum Bacillota; class Clostridia; order Lachnospirales; family Lachnospiraceae; genus Mobilitalea. Next base: position 7,408 of record JAFACO010000101.1, on the reverse strand, counting down.
ATATTCCAGATAGAAAAGCCCATAAGATTAAATTCGTTTATTAATGAAGTAAGAGCTTGGATGCTTCTAGAATCTTTAAACCATACCAGGTGGTGTTGCTGCATTTCATTTTTATAAAAAAAATAAGGTGCCGCAGAAACTTCGCTATAAAATATGGGGACAGAGGCAAGAATTGCAAGCTCAATTGCAGTGTCATAGGTGATAGCCCTTGCCATTGTTGAGCCTGGAATATAGGGGAGTTCCCAATCGTATCCGATAACTGGGAAACCCAGATCGGTCATTTCAGGTGGAACTACGGATAAAAAATGCTCAATCATACTGCGGACCATATTCATAGGAGCAGAAGAAGCTGGTGGTCCATAAGAATAGGACCAATTATAGGATAGAAAAAGTACGCCATCCACGTAATTGCTTAGCTTGGAGTAATCCGCCCTCTCTATTGAGGCTTCTGTTCCCTCAAAAATTGTTCTTGGTGACACAGTAATTACAAACAATAATCCTTCTGCTTTTACTCGTATACTAATTTTTTTAGTTAGTTCTTCAACTAAAGATAGGTTTACTGAATTAAGTCCTTGATAATATACATTAAGGCCGGAGTATCCCTTTGTTTTCATGATAGATAGCGCATTATTGATAAGATTATCCTGTACTTCAGGATTAGCCAAAATGAAATTGGCAAGATCAGTATCTTGTACACCATGTTCTGAAAGGGTAGTTATAGTCATAATTGAGGCTGTACCATATTCTTTTGCAATTTCTATAAGTTCAATGTCATCGATATCAATTAATTCACCCTCCGGTGTAAGCTTATAATCAAATATTGTTAGATAGGTTAAATAAGGTAGGGTTTTGCGTAACACGTCTCTTCTAATAAAGGAATGAGCGAATCCGGATATCATTGTACTGCGCTTTATATTGGCATCATATTGAATTACGATAGTTTCATTTGGTAACAAAACATTTCTTCCAGACAGATTGGGGTTGTTTCTTAATAGGTGCATGACGGTAACTCCATACATATTTGCTACTGATGGCAAGGGTTCCTCTTCCTTGGCTGTATGAGTGATGAGTGCATCTATAATGACAATCGTTTGGCCTTCAACCAAATTATGTGGATTAATAATACCATTTTCAAGAATCAGCCTTTCGGAAGGTATCTGATATTGCTGAGCAATCATTTCTAATGTTTCACCAGCTTGAACGACATGTATTTTCATCAAGAACCTCAATAAAAACGATTATTAATAATATATGATGAATCTGATTTAATATAACGTTGATACTTTTCTTCAAACGTATTTTAATGTAATTAGGATTTTTTGAATGTTTTATAGTAATAAATCATAATCATTAATAAGCAAATATTTTCCGGAGGCAATCGTGACTAGAAGAAGAGCAGCCATAATGCTTCTTATGATAATGGTTACAGCTATTGGATTAATGGGTTGTAAATCAGAGAATACAGATATTAAAAAAATCAGAGATTTAGACTTTACAGTGGTTGAGGATGCGGATTTACCAGGTGAATTAAAAGAAATCATAGATGAAAAGAAGGAACTACCTTTTAAGCTTTCTTATTCTAATAAAGATAATCTTTATATTGTTGTGGGATACGGAAAGCAAGCGAGTGGTGGCTTTAGTATAGCAGTTGAAGAGCTGTATTTAACAAGCAATGCCATCTACATTAATACGAACTTAATTGGTCCCTCTAAAACTGATACGGTGTCGCAAGGGGTGACCTTCCCCTATGTGGTTGTAAAACTTGAATTTATTGATGAAAATGTAGTGTTTGAATAAGGTGAATAGACTACAAGGAAAAGGAACTGTTGCAACAGTTCCTTTTCCTTGTAGTCATCATTTTAGTATTAGTATTAGCTTAATATCTTAAGTCATATGACTTACGCAAGATTTAACGCAACCTGCCATACAGCTGACCAAGTTGCTAATAGGTTCACATATTCTTATTAAATAACTGGAATAATTAGTAAAATATGATATAAAATAACAATATATAGTTAAGGTCGTTTTGTTACTACCAACATATTGTGCTTTTGTAAAATATGGGATTATGTCCTTTTTTAAAGCAGAATTACATTTATATTTTATGCAATTTGAATACTTCATATAGTTCAGAAGACCTATGACTGAAAAATTATTCCATAAATATAAACAAAAATATGTAAATTTTATGTGCATATTTATACCTACAAATTCAAAAAATGATTTAAATTGTCAGAAAATTGATTGACCAACCTGTCTATTTGTGGTATTATAATCAAGGTGCATGAGATTTGTAACAGATTTATTGATTGAATGTTTACAAAGCTAAAGGAAGTAATAATCCTTGGCCAGAGGAAGCATTGACAAGGAGATAATAAAGATGAAGCAAAATGATGTAAACAATGTACGGAATGCTGTTGTAAACCAGATAGGAAAAAGAGTCAAAATTCGAATCAATAGAGGCAGACATAAGATTGACGTTTCAGAAGGAATTATATCTGAAACCTATCCTAGTATATTTTTAATTCAAATACAGGCAACGAAGGATATGCCAGTAAGGACAGTATCCTACAGCTATACCGATATCTTAACAAAAGACGTGGAATTGATACTATGCAGATAATAGGGATAAATTGAGCTAAGCCATTAGGTGTTTAGCTTTTTTTATGCAATGAAATATGCAGTAGAGTATAAATAAAACAAAGAAAATGATATATATAAATGATAAATAATACATAAATCCCTGCTTGGTTGAATAAGATATGACAAAGGCATGCTTCGTATGTCCTAATACAAGGAGGGATTTAAGTGGAACTAGTTAAAAAGAATATTCACATGAATAAAATAAAATGTAAGAGTTCCCTGCAGCTTACATTAGATGACGACTTTAATGTTCCCGATATCAAGCCGGACATTGATCAAATAATTACCGAGCAGGGTGAAGTGAAGATTAGTGATATCAGAGCAATGAATGGAAAGCTCATGGTAAAAGGTGCGCTTGTTTTTAATGTTCTCTATTTATGTGATGGAGATCAAAGACCAGTACATAATATAAGTGGTGAAATTCCATTTGATGAAGTTATTAATATGGATGTCAGCTGCGCAGACGATAATCCAAACTTAAAATGGGATTTAGAAGATTTAAGAACAGGTTTAATTAACTCTAGAAAACTAAGTGTTAGGGCAATTCTAGGTCTTTCCGTCAGCATTGAAGAGATGTATGATGAAGAGACGGCTGTGGATGTAGAAGGGCCAGAGGATGTAAAATACATAAATAAAAAGATTGAAGTAACAGATGTAGCCATTAATAAAAAAGATACTTATCGTATTAAAGATGAGATTTCCCTACCAGCGAATAAAGGAAATATATCCGCACTTCTTTATCGTGATATCAGTTTAAGTAATATTGAAATCAGATTATTGGATAACAGATTTACGATTAAAGGAGAGCTTCCGGTATTCGTTCTATATACCAGTGAAGATGAAGAGAATCCGATAGAATATTATGAAACAGAAGTACCATTTAGTGGTACAATTGATTGCAATGGTGTGAATGAAGACATGATAGAGGACATCACCTATGCAATTGTAAACAAAAACCTGGAAGTGAAACCGGATTCGGATGGAGAAGAAAGAGTACTTGATCTTGAAGTTATTCTGGAATTAGGTATTAAGGTTTTTGAGATAGCAGAACCGGAGATTCTTTGTGATGTATATTGCCCATCAAAGAATATTACTCCAATTGTACGTAATGCTGATTACGAAAATCTTGTTATTAAAAATAATAGTAAGTATCGTATCTCTGACCGCATACTGGTTCCAGAGAATCAACCCAAAATTCTTCAGATCTGCCATGCAAATGGTGATATCAAAATAGATGATATTACTGCAGATGGAACTGAACTATTGGTAGAAGGTGTAATTGAGGTTAAAATTCTCTACATTTCAGAGGATGATAGCCGTCCAATGAACTCTATGAAAGGGGTTATTCCATTCTCACAAATAATTGAACTAAAAGGTATGAAGTCCGGAAGTAATTATGAGATTAAGCCTACCATTGATCAGCTTAGTGTGATGATGCTTGATGGAGAGGAAATTGAAATTAAAGCTACCATTAATCTCAATGCAATTGTATTTGACCTAGTATCTGAACCAATTATAACAGATATTGAAGTAGCAGAGCTTGATCTTGATAAGCTGCAGGCAATGCCAGGAATCATCGGATATGTTGTAAAAAGGGATGATAGCTTATGGAAGGTTGCTAAGAAATATTATACAACCGTAGAGGATATCATAGAGATTAATCAATTAGATAGCGATAAGGTTGTTGAAGGCGATAAGCTAATCATCATGAAAAAAGTAGATGTAATTTAATGAAGGCGGAATGAGGTTATTTACAAGCTTGCTTGTAAATGCCGATTGGAGCAACAAGATCATGAACAAGACTTATGTTCATGATATAATGAAAGCGGAATGAGGTATTTACAAGCTTGCTTGTAAATGCCGATTGGAGCAACAAGATCATGAACACGTTTTATGTTCATGATATAATGAAGGCGGAATGAGGTATTTACAAGTAAACGGGCATTTTACTATAGTGAGATGTCCGTTTTTCATGTCTTTTTCGAATCTAATTGATTGAAAGGTATTAACTTATTATGGAAGTTGGCCGAAATATATAGTACACAATACCTGTGTAGCCACAAAAATACAACAATCAAGGAGGATTGGAAAATGAGTGTAAATGGAATTACAGGAGCGACACAGAGCTATAATACAAAAAGCTCTACAAAGTCCACCACAAAGGAAACTAATAGTGAAGTTCGTAATGATGAGGCAGTAGAGTCCGCAGCAGTATATGAAAAAAGCGAGACTACACCAAAGAACAAGATCTATAAGAGAGATTCTGCAACAATTGATCGATTGGTTGAGGAAGCTAACAAAAGGACTCAAAGTTTACGTGACTTAGTTCAAAAGATGCTGATGCAACAGGGGCAGACCTTTAATGAATCTACGGACATTTTTTCTCTTTTGAGAGAAGGTAAGGTGGAAGTAGATCCTGAAACAAGAGCACAGGCACAAAAGGATATAGCAGAGGATGGTTACTGGGGAGTGGAACAGACCTCGGATCGTTTGGTATCCTTTGCAAAAGCGTTGTCTGGTGGGGATCCATCAAAGGCAGATGAGATGATTAAAGCAGTGCAAAAGGGATTTGAGGAAGCCACCAAAGCTTGGGGCGGAGAACTACCTGATATATCAAAAAGAACTCTCGAGGCAACCATTAAGAAAATGGAAACCTGGAGAGATGAATTGACGAATTAACTTTTACTTTACATAGTTTATTTCTTAGAATTAGATTTAAACACAATCAAACTTACAACAATTAGTATGGGGAATATTACTCCAGAAAGTATACCAATACGCAGACCAAGCTGTTCAGAGCCAATATTACCAAATAGGTTATTCAGGAAAAAGGTATCATTACTTTGTGCGGCATCTGATAACTTACCCGTAAGCCAAGGACCAATAGAGCAACCTAGGTCTCCGCAGATTGCTAAGATACCAAACAGCAGAGTACCGCCTCTAGGAAATTTTGAGGAGGAAAGACTAAAGGTACCGGGCCACATCAAGCTGACCGAAAGACCGGTAAGACTGCAGGCAATGAGGGAAAGAACTGGAATTGGGCTGAATACGGTTACTACATAAGTTACAATACACAGGAGACTGCTTCCGAACAGAAACGGTTTTAAAGGAAGACGATCTCCAAAATGACCATATATAGTTCTTCCGATTCCCATAAAGAGCGCAAATAATCCTGGACCCAACAGGTCTCCTACAAGTTTAGATACCTGTAGCCCTCGCTCTGCAAAGATGGAAGACCATTGTGACATGGTTAGCTCACTGGCACCAGCTCCGAGCATTAAGAGCATACCAAGATATAACACTGGAGTTGTAAAGAGCTCGCGAAAACTCATTCCATTTCCTTCATGCACTAAGGGAAGAATAGGTACTTTAAGGAATTGAAATAGGTTATATAAAGGAAATAGCGACCACAAAAGGGGCAGCAGGAACCAATAATCACGACCAATGACTGCAATGATCAGAGTGCTTAAAAACACGACTGCCATCTGTCCCCAACAATAAAAGGAATGAAGGAGGCTCATAGAAGCCTCCTTATTTTCGTTTGGAAGGGCTTCAATAATAGGACTTACTAATACCTCTAATAAACCACCGCCGATGGCGTACAACATAACAGAAATAACAAGTCCGAGATAAGTACTGCTCATTATAAAAGGGAGAATACCCAAGGATAATAGACCAATTCCGCAGAAGGCATGGGCAAATACAATACATTTTCTATAGCCAAATCGATCGGCATATTTGGTTGCCCAGATATCCGTGAGTAGCTGTGTGGCAAAATTAATAAATACTAACTGTCCTAATTTGGCATAGGAAATCTCATAGTTTGTATGAAAGACGATAAAGAGAAGAGGGATTAAATTATTAACAATTGCTTGTGTAATATATCCTCTATAGCAGGCAAAAGTAGTGTTTCGATAAGTATATTCTTTGTGTGTCATGATATTACCTTTCTATGGATACTATTGCTTTTCGGGCCAATAGGGCCTGGTTAGAAAGACCTGTTTTCCATAATGCTTATGTTTTTTAAAATAATTAAGTGCGTTCTTGGCAAGCTCTACATCTTTATAAATTCCAAATACCGTTGGTCCACTTCCGCTCATTAAGGAAGTCATTGCACCAAGCTCAAGCATTTTCTGTTTGATAGATGTAATAATTGGATAATCCTTAATGGTCACCGTCTGAAGTATATTATCCATGTTTTTTGTAAGAGTGGCTAAGTCCCCACTATTTAAAGCCACTTTCATACTTTCAATATTAGGGTGAATCATATTTTCTGATAAACGTAAATTCTCATAAACATGTTTGGTAGAGACACTGATATCAGGCTTAACAAGAAGAATAGAACAGTTAGGCATCGAAGGCAAAGGTGTTAGGACCTCCCCAATTCCTTCAGATAAAGCGGTTCCAAGTTTTATGCAATAAGGGACATCTGCACCAATTTTGACACCGATTTTCATAAGTTCTGTTTCTGTAAGGTGTGCATCATATAATTCATTTAATGCTTTTAAAGTGGCAGCAGCATCGGAACTGCCACCGGCTAATCCGGCTGCAACCGGGATGGTCTTTTCAAGCTTAATTGTAAGGCCTTCCTTAAGGGAAAGGTAATTCAAGAAAGCAGCGGCAGCCTTATATACAAGATTGCCCTGGTCATTTGGTATGTACGAAAGGTTCGTGCGGATACTAATGGTTTCTGTTGGTGCTTTGCTGATGGTTATTGTATCATGAAGCTCCAGCGATTGCATGATCATACAAACATCATGGTAAC
>JAFACO010000095.1 GCA_023425485.1 Bacillota bacterium | reverse complement strand
CCAGCCATCAGATGCCGGTGATTGAGGAATTCTGTAGCGATATTACCATTATGAATCGAGGTAAAACTGCATTACATGGAAATCTAAATGAAATCAAAAAGGGTTATGGAAGGGTTAATCTATTAGTAAAGAGTGATCTTGACATCTCCTCCTATATCTCTAATTTTAACCTTAATATCGTAAATAAAACACCAAGTGAATATCATCTTAAAGTGACCAGCGAACAACAAGCAATGGAATTTTTAAGTGCTATGATTAAAGATAATATTCCGATTATTAAATTCGAGTTACGTGAACCGTCCTTACACGAAATATTTATTGAAAAGGTGGGAGATGGAAATGAAGAAAACTAGTATTACAGGATGGAAGGATGTCTTTACCTTTACCCTAAGGCAAACCCTGAAAAGTAAAGCCTTCATTATATCTTATATTATCCTTCTTACAATGGTAGCAATCTCCATGCCCCTGCTTAGTTTATTAACTTCGGATGGGACAGCAACAAACGATAACATTTCCATAGAGAAGGTTTATGTCAATAACCAAACTGCCTTGCCTATGACGGACTTTAGCAATCTAGCGGGTGATGAATTATTAAAGGATATCTTATTTACTGATCTGACTGAAGATTATGACACTGTGGCGAACCGTATCGATGAAACTGAGTCCTCATCAGTTATCTTTACCCTTACAGACCTGGATGGTGTATATCAATTATCCTTAGCCAGATCCGAAAATGGCTCTGTATCAGACAATGATCTCACTTACCTTGGAGATGCTTTAAGTCGACTATTTGATCAAACTCGTATCCAATCACTAGGAATACCCGAGGAGCAACTTACTCTTATTCAAACCCCGGTTATTATTGCTGACACAAAATCTGATCAGCCAAGTGATGCCGTTTATACTGAGGATACTACCATCAGTGGCTCTGATTATGGTTTTATGTATGCTATTCTTTTTGTGATACTCATGGTTAACATGATGGCAAGTACACAGATTGCTACTTCAATTGTGACCGAGAAGTCTACCCGTGTAATAGAATACTTGCTTATTTCTGTGAAACCATTGGCTTTGATTCTTGGTAAGATATTTGCTATGCTGGTTGCCGTTCTACTTCAGATTGTATCTATGGTACTCATGGCTTTTGTGTCAAACAAATTATCCTCAATTATTACAGGTAATAATAGTAGTCCTTTGGCGCAATTTCTTCCAGAAAGCGCTTTTGATAATTTGACGGTTCCAAAAATCATTCTTTGTATTATTTGCGTTGCATTGGGCATTATTTTCTACGCTATTATGGCTGGTTTAACTGGTGCTACCGTTAGTAAACTAGAAGAGCTGAATGAGGGTTTAATATTATTTACAATCTCTAATATTGTAGGTGCTTATATCGGAATGGGTGCAGCTGGTTCCATGGTTGCAGCGGGTTACAATGCCTTTGTTATCTTCGCCTTTTTATTCCCTCTTTCCTCTCCGTTTATTCTACCTGGAGCGATATTAACCGGCAATGCAAGCTTTCTAATTATAGCCATAGCCATTGTTATACAAATATTATCTATCGTTTTAATATTCAAATTTGTTGCGAAGGTATTTGAAACATTAATCCTTCATAACGGAAACAGAATTAAACTTAAGGAAGTATTTAAATTATCAAAATCCGCATAAGGCGCAGGTATTTAATAGCGCAATGGAGGTTAGCAATGAAAAATAATTTTCGTGGTTGGAGAACTGTATTTGGCTTTACCTTTCGACAAGCTACAAAAGGTGTTGCCTTTAAACTAGTCACAACCTTAATAATTGTAGTTATATTTGCTGCATGTATTCTGCTTAATATTCTGGCTGCATCAAAGCCCAAGCAGGAAGAAGCCACCAATCAGACTCCAATCAGCAAGATTTTAGTTCTAGATAACAGTGGTTTAGCACCGATTGATTTTAAAGCAATGAATCCAGAACTTAATGAGGGTTCCTTTGCACACATTGAAATTGTTCCATCACAGGCAGCGGACAAAAACGCACTGATACAAGAAGCTATCAAGGATTCCCCCCAGACAATTGCAGTGGAAATCACCTTGACGGATGCTGGTTATCAGTTGGAAGCCATTGTTCCTAGCTCTTCTGTTATTACCTATGATACAGCAAATGCTGTGCTTATTCCTATGAGGGCTGCTTTTGAAACAGGTAAACTCGTACAGTCCGGCTTATCCACGGAACAGCTTACTGAAGTACTTAAACCAATCATCACCAGCCAGACTGTAATTGGTGAGGTCACCAATACTACTGCCTATTTAATTAAATTAATTGCTCCTATGATCTTTGGGTTAATCCTTTACATGATGTTACTTCTCTATGGTCAGACCATAAGTAAATCAGTAGCCAATGAAAAGACCTCAAAATTAATGGAAACCTTATTAACTTCAGTACATCCCTATGCATTAATTTCTGGAAAGATTTTAGCGATTACATCCATGGCTGCACTTCAATTTGTCTCCTGGGTTCTATCAATAATTCTAGGACTATATGCAGGTAATGCAGTTGCCCATTCTCTTTACCCTGACTATCAGAATTCAGCTGTGGCAATCATAAACTTCTTGAAGGATAACATTGGTGAATCCGCCCTGTCTGTACCAGCCGTTGTACTTGGAATTTTAACCTTCGTTATAGGTGTATTATTTTATAACATACTTGCAGGTCTTGCAGGATGTATGGTTTCAAAACCAGAGGATGTTTCATCAACACAGGCAATTTTTTCTCTTCCTATCATAATTAGCTGGCTAATTTGTTATATGGCATCCTTCTCTGGACGTACCGATATTCTGAAAATTGCACGTTTTGTACCATTTACAGCACCTTTTAGTACCCCCATTGACTTAATGACCGGAACCATTAGCTTAGCACACGGTGCGCTATCCTTCTTAGTACTTCTTGTCTTCTGCTTCTTAGCAATTGTATTGGCTGGAAGAATTTATAAAGGCTTGGTTCTTTATCATGGACAAAAGGTTAATCTCAAAATGCTTGGGAATATTATTAAAGCGAATAAGTAATCAAAGAGCTAGACAGTGAAAGGAAAGAGCGGTATTACCTTCCCCCACACACAGATTGAAAGACACCTTGCTAATTATGTCTGTCATTATCGAACATTACATGTTCGCTTCTGTCAGACATAATTAACAAGTTGATCTTTCAAACAGTGCATTTGGGGAAGATAATACCGCTCTTTCCTCTATAGGTTACTATTGTATAATTGCTTATTGTTAATTTATATTTGTTTATTTTCGTTTGTATTCTTTTAGTTTTTCTAAATTATGTTGAGTTTTAGTTTATTAATATCTCTTAGTTCTACTTTTATTTTATTTATGCTCTATTTTTATTTCTTTTTATTTGTCTAATATAATAATTCTTCTCAATGTCATCCTACTTGCTAGAATGATGCCCTACTAGGTTCTTTTATATTATTGGATTTAGACGTTACTCTTTAGCCTCATTTGTTTTATTAATCATATTCTTTAGAGTCAATATCGTAGGGGTTAGTTTATGATAAATTCCTGTTTACCCATAAAGCCTGGGGCTACTTCGTATTTGTTGAAGCAGATTACGACTTTCCCTTGATTGTTTAAATAGAATTTTGTATTCTCATCAACTGAAGTAAAACCTGTCATTTCAGAATCTTCTTCGTCTGTTACTCCCCAATAAACATAATCTGAATTTTCTGCTACTCGTGCCTTCATTTGGTTTATGATGCTTTCATTAGCTATGGCGATGTAATCCGCTCCGAGTACATCCACTAATGTTAGATTTTTATTTTCCTCTAAATTAAGATTATAGTAATAAGTTAAATCATAAGCACCATACCAGCTCTCATTTGCTGTTAATAATAGGGACAGAAGATTATCCTTTTGATATTTCACTTCATAATCCACATTAATGTCAAGGTCACGCTCTGCCCATTCCTCCTCGGTACCTCCAGTGGTTAAAAAAGCTTCTTTGTCTGCTTCTAGCCTGCTTTGTGCATCAGCTGTATAGGCATCCACGATTGTATTAATTTCCTTATTTATGTCTGCAACAAATTCATTCGACTCGCTGGAGTTATTAATCTCTGGCACCTTAACGGATATGTTTTTATTATCCTCTGAAGTTTCATAGGTTCTTACTGTAAGTACTTTTGCTAACGCTCCCAGCACAGGAACATCTCCGGCATTCTCTGCAAACACTTCACTCGTATTAAGTGCTAAAGTAAAGCATAATAACACCGCAGCTGCGGATAATAGAGACTTTTGTAAAACTGTACTTCTTCTGTTTTTATTTTTCATATGTAGACTCTCCTCATTTCTTTCATTCTTCTTTATTGCATCTTTCACGACATCCTCTAATTCCTTAGGAATTTCTATATGATCGTAAATCTCTTTTGCATCTTTTAATTGTTTCATGTTATGACCTCCTTTTTTACACTTATTGTAATAATAAGAATAGCAACGGTTATAGTTCACCCACTTCCTTTTTAAGCCGGTCGATGGCTGTATACAACCTGGTTTTTACCGTATTTAGATTAACACCTGTTGATTGTGCTATCTCCTTTAACGTTAGCTGTTCAAAGTAATGCAAAATAACCACTTCTTTCATTTGCTCCGGCAATTTGCACACTTGATTATAAATCTCAAGTTTTGGCTCATAAGCCTCTTCATAATAAACCTCTTCCTTTAAATTCTCTGGCTCATACAATACTTCTCTTTTGCCTTTATTTAGATATTGAAGGCATTCATTAATTAATATCCGATAGAACCAGGTCTTAATGGCATTCTCATTCTTTAAGGTTTTATATTTCTCTAATGCCTTACAGATAGCATTTTGGACAATGTCCAATGCTCCCTCCTTACGTTGTACATAGCAGTATGCAATACGATAAAATTTATTTTGATTTTCAAGAATATGGCCAATCAACTTGTCATACACACTTGACTCTTCCTCTTGCAAGTTACTCACCCCTTTTTTAAGTACTGACAGATATTTTATAACTTATTTCAAAATAATAAGAATAACTATTATCTTTCCTATCCTTGTTATCTTTCTACTATATAGATGATTTCATCCAATAAAAAGTTTGCCTAAATTTATTTTTTAATAAAAAAAGCCAAACAAATATTTAAAACGCGTAGTTTTTAAATACCAATTTGGCAATAGCTTTATTCTTATTTAATTTATCACTTACTTATTGGTGAACCAGCACATCATCTGTAAGAATTGCTTTAATTCTGTGCATGAGCATATCGATTGCAACATCATTTTTTCCACCTCTTGGAATAATGACATCCACATATTTTTTGGTGGGCTCAACAAACTGTTCGTGCATTGGTTTTACTGTATCAATATATTGATTAATTACGGACTCAAGATTTCTTCCACGTTCCTTTACATCTCGAAGGATGCGTCTTATCAACCTTTCATCCGCATCAGTATCCACGAATACTTTTATGTCCATCAAATCCCTTAATTGCTCATTTTCAAAAATAAGAAAACCTTCTACAATAATAACCTTTGCCGGATTCACCCTGATTGTCTCTTCCAGCCTTGTATACTCTGTGTAAGAATAAACTGGTCGGTCAATCGGAATGGCTTCTTTTAATTTCTTAATATCCTCAATCAAACGCTCTGTATCAAAAGCATTCGGGTGGTCATAGCATAATTGAATTCTTTCTTCAAAAGGTATATCACTATAAGGTAAATAATAGTAGTCATGGCATAACAATTCCACGTTGTCCTTAAATTCTTCCTTAATTCTATTTGCTACCGTAGTTTTACCGGACGCGGATCCCCCTGCTACTCCTATCACTACTACATTTTTCATAAGTTTCCTCCAAATATCCATCTGTCACTAAAGGGTCGGTTTTGCCAATCAATATCTCCGTTTTATACGGACATGGATATTGTTACCTTTATTCTTATTCTGCAATCATTTTATCTGATTTATAAATATGGTTTACTAACCAGGTATTCAGGAAGTCAAGTAATCCTAACAGCGTTTCCTTTTGATTCTCATCAATATTATTGAATTGATATTCGTCAAGTTTATCAATAAAGTCATTGTGTGTTACCTTATGTGACAATAATTTCTTATAAGAAATACTGCTCATATATTCTTCTTCATGAGCAAAATGATATTTTGCATAATCCTTCAATTCGTTTACCAAATCAATAATGTAATCATACTTGTCTACTATAAACTCATCAATTAATACGTTGTAGGTCCGATTAGCAATCTCAAATAACTTTTCATGCTCCTGATCAATAAAATCAATACCCGTTAAATACTCCGGCTTCATCTCATACATATCTTTGTACCTCTACCTTTCATAATATGGTGAATACACATCAATGGTTTATAATACTAATCTTCCTTATTATAAGGCATAGTTTATCACAGACTAAGCTTATGTTCAATATCCTAATGTATTGTTTCCTGACATAACCACAAGTTATAACTGTTATAAATAATTCTCTTGAATTTACACCAGTAAAGTGATATACTGACGAAGTGTATAAAGACAAATGTCTTTTAAGTGAAGACTTTGAGAGGAGAACAATAATATGAAAAGAAAATCATTAGCAATACTGCTCTGCATCTGCTTAGCTGTTGGTATGCTTTCAGCGTGTGGAAAATCTAATGGTAATAGCAAACCTGGCACGGATGATAAACCTAAAACGGAAGATGGGGCTAGTACAGATGACAGTGCTGATAAAAATGTAATCAAAATAGGTGTTTTCGAACCACTGACAGGGGAAAATGGTGGTGGTGGCTATCAGGAAGTATTGGGTATCCGCTATGCAAACAAAATGTATCCAACAGTTGAAATTGATGGTGTTACATATGACATTGTACTAGAAGAAGTTGATAACAAGAGTGATAAAACTGAAGCTGTAACAGCTGCTCAAAGCTTAATCAGTAAAAAAGTCAAAGTCGTTCTTGGTTCCTATGGCTCCGGTGTTTCCATCGCAGCTGGCGAATTTTTTAAAG
>JAFACO010000456.1 GCA_023425485.1 Bacillota bacterium | reverse complement strand
ATAAGTTGCTTTTTGTAATCAAATTTAAAATAATCAAAAAGGACGTTTATATCCGTTAAAGATTGATGTGACCCCAATAAGTAAGACTTTATAGCGGAGCGGTATCTTACCGCTTCGCTATTTTATGCAGCTTGATTGAGCCTATATTCCACTGGGCTCATTAATCCATTTTCGCAACATGATACTATTACCAGTTTGACTAATGCCATATTTTTTTGAAAGGCATGACGTACCACCTTTTCCTTGTAAGTAATCCACTACCACTTTTTTCTTGAACTCAAAACTGTATTTTGCCAAAAAAACTGACCTCCCAATCGTTAGATTTTTAGGTCTAACTTTTGGGGGTCAGTTCAATGTAAACGTCCTTTTTCTATATAAGATATTCCTTCAACAGGTACGAATTAGAAATTAAAATCAATTTCAATACCTTTTAAATCTTCATCTATCAAATTATTTTCTTTTAAGATGGTCCGAATCTTTTTTTGGGCTTCGGACTTATAATCAGAGGCTTTTTTTTGTATATTTATATCTATCTCTAATTGCTCTGCATCCATATCATTCTTAATAAGTTTTTCCTGCTCTTCACGATTTTCTTTCGCATCTTCGATTCGCTTTTCTCTTTCTTCTTGTTGCTCTGCGGTTTCGTTGGCTTCTTCCAAATCTTCTTCCAGCTTTTCATCCGTATTTTCTTTGACTTCTTCTACAAGAATACCAAGAATCTCGTTACCTGCAGCTTCCATTATTTCATCAGACGCGTTATTTGCCTTAATCATATCCTGAGATTTTGACTGTTGTAATATTGCATCTTCAATTGACGCTGAAAGACCATCATATTTCTGTTTTGCTTCATAAATCTTATTATGTATTTCTCCAGCGATGCCATTTAATTCAAGGGCTTTCTTCTGATATTCTGTTCTGGGTATATGCTGCAATTCGCTAAGTCTCTTGATTTCCTCTTTTGTAAACTTTTCAGAAGCAGAACCATTTAAATGATTTTGATATTTTTCTAATAATTCCAAGTCCCTCTGTTCCATAGAATCAGGATCTACAGCATATTCTTCTTGAAGATTACTTTTGGTTTTTTTAATACCCTCAAGGTAAAACAGGGACTCTTGTATTTCTGAAAGCTTATCTGTTTTCTGTTGTTTCATATCGTCAATATTAGATACTGCCTTCTGATCTTTGTCCCAAGCATCACCTATAAGCTTTATCGCCTGTTTTTGCGCATTTTGCCTTTTTTGCTGAATAACACTATTTGTTCCAAGTTTCTGCCCCAGGTCTCCGGTAAATATTGTATTTCCATTATTCTTGTTTTTTTGCTCTTCGTTTGTTGTATTTAGATTAACATAATTGTTTTGCTCGCCGTGTGTTACTCTGATTGATAATGACATATTTTTCACCTCTCTACCCTTTGATAGTTATATCGGAAGAATATGGGATTTAATTAACCTGTTGCAAATAAATATTCTAAATATAAGTTAGATTAGCGTAGAGTATGTTAAGGAATGTTTAATTATCTTTTAGCTTATGGCTTAGTGCACTTATAATCGGTATTTTATCGAATTCCATAGAAGCACCTGAAATACTCCCTCCACTTGGATAAAATCCATTTTTCTTAGCCATAAAGGTAAGGCCATAGTCGATATTTATTTCTCCGTTGTCATTAAGCTTTAGTTTATAATCCAGTTGATATCGGGTGTCCCCATGATCAAGTAAAGTTAATTTATATCCGTCAATTGTAATACCTTGTTCTTCTAATTTTTTAAAATTCTCAATCCATTGTTGCTGGTACTCGGCAACATAACCCTCATAGCCCATGTCAAGAAGGCGTTGAATGATAGCTTTTGTTACTTTGTCTTCAGCAGTTATTTGCTCTTTTACTTGCTTATAGTAGTCTTCAGGCATAATCTTGAAGAGAGAAGAGCCGATATTTTCTACATCAAAATCACGGTATCTGCCATTAATGTAATATACAGTATTACTTACTTTGTACTCCATAAAATCCTGCCAATTGACTGCCTCAAGGTTCTTTAAATATAACTCTGCCTTAGAAACAGGAATCATATATTCGTCTTTTAGATAGATGGATTCCCAGAAAAAAGCTTCGTCTTCATATGTCAAATATTGCTGATACTCATTTTGAAAGGTTTCCTCATCAAGATAGTAGGAGATACCTTCAATCACTACCTGCTTATACATGGAATCTAAGTTTTGTTCCTCATATTCTGTTTCCCAATCATATAGTGCTTTTAAGTCAAGGTAAGAAAAGGCTTTCTCATAGTCACCCGTCTTAAGTTCATGTAGCAAGGCATAGCCCTTTATAGCATATTTTAAGCTTGAATAGCTGATACCATCTCCTTTCGCTTCATTTACCCCTAACCAGGTGAGCGGAATTAGTAAAAGGAGTACAATAAGAACAGGAGCAATCAATCTGCGCTGCAATTTACCAAAGGCTTTTCTTGCATGCTTTGCATAGAGCTTTTCATCAACATCTAATTCCTTTGTTAAGAAGATGGGGTGACTTAACTTCGTTTGTTTTTCCTTACAATTGTCACATTCTATCAAATGTTCCTCCACTAATTGTTTTGTCTCGTTACTGCAGCAATCCTCTACATAAAGAGGTAATATATCTTCAATTACTTTGCAAGATATCTTCATACTTCTTCCTCCATTTCTTTTAGAAGCTGTTCCTTGGCACGGTAGTAGGTGACTTTTGCCCAAGCTTCCGTTTTACCAAAGATGTCAGCTATTTCACGATACTTAAGCTCTCCAAAAACTTTAAGTGTAAATACTTCTTTATATGGTTCCTTCATTTGATGCAAAGCTTTATGTATCTGTATTGCTTGATCTTTTTGGATTAATAAACTTTCTACACTTTTAACATCAATAGAAGTATCAGGTTCTAATTCAATGGTCTGATTTACTTTTCGTTTACGGTAATTAATTAGTGTATTACGAGAAATTTGACAAAGCCAGGTATACAGACTACATTTACCTTGAAAGTTTTTAATTTGTTGAAATGCACGATAGAAGGTCTCCTGTGTGAGTTCCTCAGCCAAATGCTCATCATGACATAGAGTTAACAGATATCGATATACTTGTTTTTCGTGCAAATCATAGACTTCCTTAAAATCCATCACCTCGCTATCCTCCTTTCCATCTATCAGTTAGACAAACATGTATGAAAATGGTTACAAATTTTAATCATAAAGTATTGAAAAGATATAAAAAATGGCTCATCCTTTAGAATGAACCATGGAATTCATAACTTATGCCAATTATAAAACTGTTTTAATTCTGCTTTACGGGCTTCCGGTAATAGAGATTTCTTTACTCCCTGTATAGCACCTTCTATTCCTAACAATCGATGTATACAAGCAGATTCATCAATTTCCTGTATTTTTAACCAAGCCTGTTCTGTGCCAGCAGCCTTTAATTCATCATAACTATGGATACCTACTTGGTTAAGTTGCCGCTCAACCTCTTTCCCGATGTTTATTAATTGTGATAGCTCGCCCATATTATTACCTCGACAATTCATTTCGTTATTTTGATTTACCGATAGTATCTATTAACGGTAATTTACTTTGCTTCTCTCAGTATAATATCATATTAATTGAGAGAAACAAACTTAATTTTCCAGTAACTTATGGTAATATTATTAAGGTGGAAGCTATAAATTATCGATTGAAATTAAGCGCAATAACATTTGGAAGTATAGGAGAAGATGTCATAAGGAAGTTTCTAGTACATTAATGGTTGTTATGCTATAATATATCAATAAAAATAGTAGGAGAGGCTAGAATGAATATTTGATTAATTACTGCATTTTGCAAATATATTACATTCCTTATATAAATTCCTGGAGGTTAAAATGGCAAAGATATTTTATATCGGAGGTTCTCCTTGTAGTGGTAAAAGTTCTATTGCAGAGTTATTAGAGAAAAAATATAACTTTAAATATTACAAGTTAGATGACAAATTAGAGGAGTACACAAAAAGAGCAAGTACGGAAGGAAAAACGTATTCTTCAAAATATTACACAATGAATACAGATGAAATATGGTTGAGAACATCAGTCGAGCAAAATGTTGAAGAAATTGAGATTTACAAAGAAATATTTGAATATGTATTAGAGGACTTAAAGCAATTAGATGATGAAATATCTATTATTGCTGAGGGAGCAGGGTTTCTTCCTGAACTGATGGACAAAATTGGAGTACCGAAAAACGAATATATATGTATTGTTCCTACAAAAGAATTTCAAATTGAAAAGTATTCCCAGAGACCATATATACCTTATGTTTTAGAAGGCAGTAGTGATAAGAACCGGGCATTTCAAAATTGGATGGAGCGAGATGCACTATTTGCAATCGATGTTGTTAAAAGTGCACGAGAATTAGGATATACCTCTATTATTACAAACTATGAGACGAGTATTGAGGAGAATTTAGCAATAGTTGAGAAAGTTTTTGAATTGAAGTAAAAACGAGACACATACAAAACATATAGAATATTTAAAAGAAGGTATCGCAGTTTTAACAGACTGCAATACCTTCTTGTTTTTAACTATACTTTGTATTATTCCCATTGTTCATGATGACAAAGATTATTTGACAGCGTACTTTTTAAAGATTGTAAGACAGCCTAATTATTTTGCTGAATATTTCTTAAAGGTTTTAAGACTTCCAAGGTATTTCTTTTGATTTTCAGTGGTGTTCTTGATGGTTGTTTTCAATTCAAATTTATCAGGAACTAATTTTTTTATTGCTGCATCAAGAGTTTTTTTTGATATTAGTTTTGCATCCTCACTGCCATAATAACCCTTATAGTAACCTTTTTTAGGCTTATAGGTATCGTACTCATCATATTTTCCATCTGTATAGGAATAAGTCTCTTTTAAAGACTCAATAACACTGTATTCATCTGTTGTTTGGGTATCATTTACCTTGGAGAAAATATAATCTATCTTTCCTCTCCATTCGGATTTATATAAGATGTTTTTAGTACTGCTGGAATAATATAAAGTAGCATATGTCCAAGAATTGTAAATAACCATTACTTTATCGTTTTTAAGATTATATGAAAAAATCTGTGGTGCCTCACCGTTAATAATTAATTCTGGTATACCATCTTTATCGAGATCCTGTAAGCGAAAAGTCTCTGCAGTGAACCCGCCTTCCATGTCTTCATATGGATTTGTTTTTAAAATATTAAGATAGCATTTCATAACTTTCTTCAATTGGTCGTCAGTTATACCCTTTGCTTGGGCTGTAGTGCTTGGAATTGATAGCGTGGAAGTGACTACTAATGCAATGATTAATAGCGATAAAATACGTTTACTAATTCTGTTCATAGTTTTCTCCTTTGAATTTCAATAATATGGCATATTTTAGCATAATATAGGTAATGTTGCAATAATAAAGAATAACTATAATTACTAGAAAAAGTAGAGTTAATTTATCATTTAAGTAACTGCTATCTATAGGTTGTATATGTTTCCTAGCCATGAAGACCTTTTGATTGACGCTCCATGTCCTCAACAACAATATCATAGATTTCACCGATGGAAGCACAATACTCCAGAAGTTTCCAAGGTGTGTTTGTATGAAAATGTATTTTGATTAGTTCTTCATCGCCTACTGCAAGTAAACAATCACCCTCAAGATTTGCAGTAATATAGTCGTTTATTGCATCTTCAGAAAGATTCTCGCCCTCGAGTAATAATTGGGTATCATATTTAAATTCAAGCATATTCATTCTCCATTCTAATTTACATTTAATTGTTAAAATATATGATACCATATAATTCATACAAATGAAATTGCGAATGTATGTAATTATATTGTTAAGAAGGTATTCTATCTAGAAGATTTAAACTTACTTACCGAGAGTAGATATTCATTAATAAGTGGATGAGGGTTTTCCGAGGTGGAACTTAGTTGGGGCTGAAAGAGGGTAGCAACAAAAAATGGATGATTTTCTATTGTCATAATCCGAGCTTCATCGTTTTCATCAAAACCAACTACTTTAAATCCATGTTCCGCTAAAATGTTTTGAAATGCTTTATTTAGTCCAAAACTACAATTATATTTCTCAGTTATTTCAATACAACCATAGATGTTATATAAGCTTGAGGATTTATCAATGCTGATATTCCTTGTCTGTCCAACAAGCGAGCAGGAGAGAGCGGTAATATAATCATTTGGAACATAGGGATCAAAGTTAATATCTCTTAAAGCATCAGTTTGTAAGACGTTTCTGCCAAACTCAATAACAGCATGTTGAAAACCACCACAGGTTCCAAGGTAGGGATAATGGTTTTCCCTAGCAAATTGAATCGCATTGAGTGCACCATTCATACTTTTATAAGGACTACCGGGTGCGCCCCATAATCCATCATAAATAAGTAGTTCTTGTAAGGTAGTATCAAATGCAGGAGTTGGCAGCCAGGTATATTCAAGCTCAAATCCAAGTTTATTAGCACTGTGTTTAAGTGCTTCTTCCGTTGCTATATGAGATGGACGCCCGTCATAGTCTCCGATAATACCAACTTTAATTACTGAGTTCATAAATTATCCTCCCTTAGTATGTTTTTGGATTTATAAATGTTGAATGCTTACATAATTAAAAAATATTATATTGCCATATTAACTTTGCTTTAGCCTTATCGGAACATAGAGATCTAGTTGATGATACCCTAACCCCTTCTTAATATCATCAGTTGGATTCACCATGTGCCACATTGTTTGATGACCAGGACGTTCATCCAGCTCAAAACCACTGGAGGAGATCCATTTTTTTATCCCTGCAATTACTCTGCCGCTGATATCGTCATCACCGTCTATGGACATAGCCGCTGCATATAATCCACCATCAAAGTCAATTATTTCGTAACCTCCGCAGTCTTCACTGGTCGCATCATTTTCAACAGCCATCCACCAAACAATGTTATCAGCTTCAAACCACATAAAATCCAGTGGAGAGAAGTAGATCCCTTTTCTCTTTTTATCATACTCAGGCCACCAACTATCAAACTTCCCGATGATTGAATCAAAAGACCCATAACCGGAGGTCGCCATACGGCACTTAGGCAGCTCAATGACTCTAACTTCTGGTGCTTTCTTTAATTTTTCAGTGACATCCAGCAAACGATTTACATTGGAAGCATTACCGGAATAATCAACATTAATAAGATGGTCTTCAATTTCCTTAGCTTTTGTATAAAGAAGTTTTATGTCGGAGTCATTACTAAAATCCGCATTTTCAATATGATAAATAAAATCCAGAACTACATCTTTTAATTCATGAAGAAGAGCGACTTCATCATCAATGTTACTAACCTTTTTTTCGAGAATTTCTAAAACAACGGCGGAGCCAGATGTACTGAAAACTCGTTGGATATCTTTGATGCTAATATTTAATTTTCTAAGAATTAGTATCTGCTCCAAACGTTTAACAGCAGTCTCATCATACATACGGTAAGGACTATCATTGTTTCGAATGCTTGTAATTAAACCCATATCTTCGTAGTAGCGAAGTGTTCGTGCTGAAATGTCATACATTGTTGATACATCTCTTATTTTAACTAAGTTGTCCATTTCATGACCTCATTTCTATGTTTTTAATTATAAAGTAATCTATTCCCCAACGGCAGAGTCAAGACTTTTTATTTTTTATTTGCAATAATTGAAATTAAGTTCATATATCGACTGTTGTCAGCCTCTAACATTTGCAAATCAGTAATAGCATAGCTGTTTTCTGTTTTTAGCCAATCTTGCCAGGCTTCACTAAAACAGTCCATTTCCTGAATACTTTTAATATTAAGGTTGTTAGATTTTGACATTGTCCTTTCCCACCAATTGCAAGAGTTCCACATTGCAAATGCCTCCTCACTCCAATGAGGTTTCATTTCTACAGGAATTTGATCTAAATCATATTTCATTCCAGGAACTGCTATAGCTATGAGCGCATCTTGCCTTAAGACTTTTGATAGGTAAGCGTCATAATAGGTCTCATTATTACCAAAGTAATGGTAGGCATCCACGCTAATTACAGCATCAAAATAATTATCTGCAAAGGGTAGTTGTGTGGCATCTGCATGAATTGGAATTATTTTATCCTCTAAATTCATCATAGAAAAGCGCTTATAATTATCTGTCGCTGAAATCCAAAGATCTACAGCAAAAACTTGGACCCCATATTCTTTTGCTAAAAAGATTGAAGTTAGGCCATTTCCACAGCCTAAATCTAATACTCGCATATCACTTGTTAATGGGGCTTTCTCTAATAAATTCTCAAGAATTAGCATTGAATTTGGTCCCATCATATTTGCTTCTAAAAATTCAGAGTCATACTTTTTACATTTCATATTTTTCATTTTCATTCCCTTTCTGATTACATATGTTTACCTTACAGAAAAGAAAAAAGGTATAGCAAAAATACTATACCTGCAATAGATCATCGCGATGTATCAGTTACGTATTTTCTGTAAGGCATAATTAAGTACAACAATAACGAGAAAATGCTCGATTGTCTTAAATAAATTAATAAATGCAACTTACAGAATTAATAACAAACACACACCACCTTTTTTATATTATAGAACTATTATAACGAATGACCACTTTTTGTCAATTGGAATTGATAGAAGAGTTATAGAAGAGAAATTAATCTAATATCAAATCGGTTGAAAATGTGATAATCGCATTCCCTACTATTTTCACTTCCGTTGGCTCATTATTCTCAATTTTTACCTGAACTTCCAGGGTACCAGTTCGATGAATCGCCTCTCCTTGCATAGCGGTAAAGTTTAAATAATCGTCACAATATTTGGATAAACCAAAGTGAACCAGATATGCACCTAGAGGGCCATTTGCATTCCCTGTAACAGGGTCCTCGTTAATTCCAATTGCAGGTGCAAACATTCTGCCATGAACAAGAATTTTTTCCTCGGGATGTAAAGTAAATACGTAAAAACCATTACAACCAATTATTTCACTTACCTTCGTAAGTAATTCCATATTAGGATGTAATGTATGGAGTTGGGCTATGTCTTGGATTCCTATCATTACTTTGGAATGTCCTGTTGAGGCTATGCACACGGGACAGTCCTCTCTCAGATCACTCATATTTAAGCCAAGAGCGCGAACTAACATTTCTAGTGAATCACCAGTAATTTTATTACCAAAAAAGATTTCACCCTGTGTCATGACTATTTTATAATCATCATCTTGTTCAAGAATATCTACAGGTAAAATACCAGCCCCCGTCTTATGATATACTCTCACAGTGCCAAGTTTATTTTCAAACGCACGTGCATAATGTGCTGCAATCGTAGCATGTCCACAAATAGGAACTTCCTTTTGAGGAGTGAAAAATCGAACGTGAACATCATGTGAATTATCAAGAGGTTGAAATATAAAAGCTGTCTCCGAATTATTCAGCTCTCTTGCGATTTTTTGCATTTCTAATTCTGTTAAACCGTCTGCATTGGTGATGACACCAGCAGGGTTCCCAAGGAATTTCTCTTTTGTAAAAGAATCAATCTGATACAAATGATAGGATCGCATGCTTTGTCCTCCTAAATGTTCATTATTACTTACGTAAAATGTTTCTTCCAGTTGTATCAAATTATACTTTTATATTTGGATTAAGTCAAATTCTACATTTGTAACATGTATTGGGGGGGAATATACATTTGAATAAGGCTTAAATATAATATCTAGTCATTTAGTAAAGCATTTCTTCTGACATAAAGAATAACAGGATTATCCATACAGATAAACCTGTTATTAAATATATTTGCGACCTATGTAAAATCAATGGTACGCCCTGTTCTGCAAAGATTTAATACTATTTTATTGCTGGTATAATGCGATTATGTTAACCCATGTTAATGAAAAATATAACAGCAGTTTTCATTCTCAATTTTAAATCCTAGATCAAGATATAAGTGAAGTGCATTTTCGTTATCACAATCTACAATTAGATCTACATAGTCCATATCATAAGATTCAAAGGCAGTTTTAATGAGATGGGAAAGGATGATACGTCCATAACCTTTTCCTCTTAAGCCTTCTCTTACAGCGACAACTTCTGCAGTGGCACGTTTACCACCTTTTAGTTTTAGGATGCTATAGGCTACAATTTGCTCATTATCAATTATTGTATAAGCATAATGTCGATTACCAATATCGTTAACTATGTCTTTACCAGAGATATAAACATCTGGAAAGATATAATCGTGCAATTCTATAAACTGAGTGTAATTTTCTTTAGCTAAATCGGTAATTGTAAGGGAGTGGGTAGGAAGTTTCTCATCACCACGCTTAAGCAAGAGACTATACTCATTAACCTCAGGCTTTGCACCAACAGTATTTAGAAAATCACTACACCTGACGTTAGCCTTAGGGAAAAAGAAGGTATATTTCACCGAAGGGCTAAGTTGGTTACGAATAAACTCAAATAATTTTATAGCAATATCCTTATAAGAGAACCCTGGTTCAAGGAGAATGCTACAATCTGCATTGTCTTTTTCCTGATCAACATAGCAAATTAAAAGACCGATTAATTGATCGTCTTGTCTGCACTCAATTGCAGTATTAGAAGATATGCTATCTTCAAAATCTTTCTGGATGTTTTCCAATTTATTAGAGCAAAAGGTAGAAGAGTGCTCCACCATTGAGTTTATCCTATAAGCAAATTGGGATAGTTCCTGGATATCTTTTTGATCACTGTTCCTGATAATTATGTTCGACATTTTGTCTTACCTCCGTAAATTTCGAGTTTCACTTTTGTAAATATAAAATAAAGATTTTAGTTTTTATAAACTAGAAAGAGTTATGTACTCTTATTAATTATTAAATGTGGTATTATCATAAATTTGAGTTCCCAATATCGTGATTTGTATACCTGTATCATATCCGCATCTGTATCCAT
>JAFACO010000435.1 GCA_023425485.1 Bacillota bacterium | reverse complement strand
CCGTCAAGGAAGCCACCTCTTCCGTAGTAGCCGAAGCTTCTTCTATAATAGAAGCTATACTGCAGAAGGAGTCAATTAAATTATCCTTCTTCGTAGAAAGTTCTTGAACTTCTGAATTAAAATCCTGTTGACTTGTGATGAATCCACCAACATAGGAATTAATCTGTTCAAAGGATTCAATTACCTCTTTCACTGCTTGTGCCTGATTACTAAAGGTTTCTTTCGAGCTATCTGCAACCATTTTTAGGTTACCTAACTGTGTTGTAATTTCAGAGATGTTCTCCGTAATGGTAGCACTGGCGGATTTACTTCTGTCTGCTAGTTTCCTGACTTCGTTGGCTACAACTGCAAACCCCTTACCTGCTTCTCCTGCTCTTGCTGCTTCTATGGATGCATTTAAAGAAAGTAGATTTGTCTGACTGGCAATGTCATATAGAACACCTGTAATTTCATCAATTGCTTTGGTCTTATTCAAAACATGATAAATCTCTGCAATCATAGCATTGTTAGCTTCGTAATTCTTATTCTGTTGATCTGATAGATTTTGAACTGCGATTTTACCCTTATTACTTACGACACCCATATCTGTAGCGGCATTAATTAATTGCTGTGACCTTTCACTCATAATGCTAATCTTGTCTGCAATCATATCAGCAATTGCCTGACAGTTCGCAATATCTTCGGTCTGACTTTGAGCTCCTTCAGCGATGAACCCAGCTG
Organism: Bacillota bacterium; assembly: GCA_023425485.1. GTDB lineage: Bacteria > Bacillota > Clostridia > Lachnospirales > Lachnospiraceae > Mobilitalea. Next base: position 29,074 of record JAFACO010000435.1, on the reverse strand, counting down.
ACATACGTACATAATTAGAGGAATCCAGCATTTCTTCGATAAAGCCTTCCAACTGGTCGGATACAAGCTTAATATCTTCAAAATCTTTTTTAAACTGTACAAAATAGTTTTTATACTTATCATGCAGGGTTCGGTATTTGTCATCCACATTTTTTAGTTTCGCTGTTGCATCTTCAGTAAAATTCCAGTTAGTAAATTGCGTCATTACTTCACTACTTTTGCTGCTTTTGTTCCCCATGAATTTCATTTGCATCTTTGCACCCCTTTACGTTTGTAATATCGTTCCTATTTTTGTATAATATTACTATGATGTAACAAGGATGTCAATAATAACTTAGTAACATTTGTATATTAAGTAAATAATTGGGTTTCAATTTATTTGTATAAAGCCTCTAAAAAACAAGCATCTAAATGTACTTACTAGCTAATTCCTAACCTTGCATTTTCAAGGGTTTTCAAGTCAAATTTTTTCATTTGTAAGAAAGCCTCCGTCACACGTTTAATTTCTTCCTTATCACCCTTTTCATAAATATCATTCATATTAGTAGGTACAATCTGCCAGGAAACACCAAACTGGTCTTTTACCCAACCGCACTGCTCTGCTTCCGGTACATGGGATAGTTTATCCCAATAGTAATCAATTTCCTCCTGATCCTTACATGGAATCATAAAAGAAAAAGCCTCATTGAAGGTAAAATCACCACCAGCACCATGATCCATAGCAATTAATTGTGTATCCGCTATGTTAAATTCTGCGTAGTTTATTTTTGCCCTGTTATCCGGTGCTTCACCAGTTTGATATTTGTTAATAAAACCCAGACTAGATTCTTTAAAAACGGAGCTATAATAATTCAGAGCCTCCTCCGCTCTTCCGCATTGATCACTCGAAAATAACATACTCGGTCTTATTCTTTGGTGCTCGTCTATATTTTCAACAAGAAAGAGCTGCCAGTTTAGACCATACTTATCCTGCAACCAAGCGTAATGTTTACTAAATGGATATTCACCTAACGGCATAAGCTCAAAACCACCTACGGATAACTCTTTGTATAGTCGATCCACCTCTTCGGCGGTTTCACAGGCCACCATTAACGAAATCGCTGGATTTAGTGAAAAATATGGACCACCATTGATAGCTGAAAACTCAGTATTCGCTAGTTGAAAATTTACAAGCGCTGCATCTCCTGAAGGTGTATCAGGAATTATTGCTGTATTTATTATTTTCGAGTTCTCAAATAAGCTTACGTACCAATTAACTGCTTCTAATGCTTCTTTGTCAAACCATAAATGTGAAATTAACTTCTGCATAAATATCTTCTCCTTCTTAATGTAATTTTTTCTCCGTATATTGCTTAAAATTATTTAGAATGGACAGCCACCCCTGCTCTTGATATTCTTTTGGAAATTCGTTCTCTGCTTCAAAGGTTTGAACGATTTCAGTCACACTATCTTTTGCTTTAAAGGTGATATAAACCGTTCGATTATCATCCAAGGTATAGGCAATAACCTCATGCAGCTTCACTTCATCATAGGTTCCACTAAAATCAAAGCCAAAGCTACCATCCTTTGCTTCCATTCTTGATAAAAATCTGCCTCCTGCTGTTAAGTCATTTTCAGCTGCTGTCGTATGCCAATCTTCTGAGGCGTTATTCCATTTTATAATATGCTCCGGTTCTGTCCAAACTTTCCAAACAGTTTCAATCGGTGCATTAATTGTTGCGCTAATTGTAATTTTATCTCCATCAATCATAATTTTTCTCCTCTCTTGTCCAATTTTATTCCTATATTATTATAGCCGCTTCATTTTACCTATAAATTATTTACTTCTGACTTTCAATATTATTCAAAGTTCTACCAATTAGCATATTTCTTTATGGTCCTTTTGGAAACTACAAAATATTTCCATGTTTCAATATTAGCATATTTTGTTTATTCTGACTAGTATCTTTAGTGTTTTACAATTAAATTACGCACAATTAATTTTATTTTACAAAAATGACAGAAAAAAAGAAGAGCAGATATTTTATTTCTGTTCTTCTCGTTATTACACCAGGCAATCTTTGAAAATACTAGCTTTCAATTTCGTTTCTTCTTCAACTTATTTTTCAATTCCCATTCTTGCATATATTCCTTGATCAAAGGGATGTTTCACCTTAACAATCTCTGATACATAATCAGCCAATTCAATTAATTCGGGTTCTGGATTTCTTCCGGTCATAACTACCTCTAAAGGCTCCGGCTTATTCTTTAGAAATGTAAGAAGTGTATCTTTATCAATCAGATTATAGTTATAGGCACCGATGATTTCATCCATAATAAGCATTTGAATATCCTTATTTTTAACTATTTCCAGTATTTTATTTAAGTAATCCCGATATACCTTCTCTGCTCTTTCTTTCGTTTGTTCCTTCATTCTTGAATAGAATCCAAAGGTTTCCTCGCAAAGCAAAAGTTCAATACCATCCAGGTTATTTAATATACTTAATTCACTTGACTTATTGTCCTTTAAAAATTGCGTGAACAGTACCTTGCCTCCATTACCAATAAATCGTATACTAAGCCCAATTGCTGCAGTAGTTTTTCCTTTTCCATCTCCTGTGTATATATGAATTAAACTTTTCATCCTGACCTCCGGTTTAAATAGCTTTGTTAATTTCCTTATCCTATAATAACGCAAGCTTCTCCTTAACTCAACCCAGGAAATCAACACCCTCCCATAGTATTTGGTAGATTTTATCTATATCCAAATGCTCTCTTAAGGTCTCTGCAAGTTTATCATATTGTACCTCTTTATATTGTTTGTAATCCATTGAGGTTCCATGTTCGAAGTCAATATTTTTTTCTTTAGCAAGGCATTCTATTATTTTATCAGCAGTTTGTCTATTGTCAAAGATACCATGTACATAGCTCCCATAGATATTATGATAAGATACTCCGTCGGCTTTTACTTCCCCATTTAACTCATTACGAATGGAGGTTAACGCTGTAACTTTCTCGTTAGCTGTAGAAATTCCCATATGAATTTCATATCCTTCAAGCTCCTCTCCTGCAAGCTCTGCCAGACAACCGCTAATCTGTCCAAAGTTCCCCTTCACTCTTGTTCTTATTTTTTCTTCCTGAAATATTGTTTCAATGGGAAGCAATCCCATCCCTTGGATAGTTCCCCCCTCTTCTACACCAACCTCATCTGTAATAAGATTACCAAGCATCTGATAACCTCCACAGACACCAAAGATTACCTTATTCGCTGCTGCCGCCTTCTTAATTGCTGCTTCTAGACCACTCTGCCTAAGCCACAGCATATCCTTTGTGGTATTCTTCGTACCGGGCAGAATAATCATATCGGGATTCTTAAGTTCACTTACAGAGTCAACATAACGAAGAGATACTCCCTGTGTTCTTTCCAGCACATTAAAATCGGTAAAATTAGAAATACGAGGTAACCGAATTACAGCAATATCAATTAACCCTATCTCCTTCTTTTTATCAAAGCGCTCTGACAAGCTATCCTCATCCTCAATATCAATATACATATAGGGCGGAACACCTACCACAGGAACCTGTGCCTTTTCTTCGAGCATAACAATTCCCGGATCAAGTATAGTTTTATCTCCTCTAAATTTGTTGATAATCAGTCCCTTTACCAGACTCTTTTCCTCCTCTTCAAGGAGCAGCAGCGTACCCAAAAGTTGTGCAAAAACACCGCCTCTGTCTATATCACCAACCAGAAGCACCGGTGCCTTTGCCATCTTAGCCATTCCCATATTAACGATATCCTCGGACTTCAGATTGATCTCTGCTGGGCTTCCTGCACCTTCAATGACAATGATATCATACATTTCCTCTAATTTGTGATAAGCTTCTAAGATATTTGGGATTAATTGCTTTTTATATTTAAAATAATCTCTGGCACCCATGTTTTTAAGTACTTCACCGTTAACAATCACTTGGGAACCAGTATCTGTCGTTGGTTTTAACAAAATTGGATTCATAAGAACAGATGGTTTAATCCCTGCTGCCTCGGCTTGCATGACCTGGGCTCGTCCCATCTCCAGCCCTTCGTCAGTAATATAGGAGTTCAGGGCCATATTCTGTGATTTAAATGGTGCGACCTTATAGCCATCCTGCATAAAAATCCTACATAAGCCAGCTGTAATTAAACTCTTGCCCACGTTGGACATGGTTCCCTGTATCATAATTGCTTTTGCCATTCGTATTTTGCCTCCCCTAACACTCTGATCAATTGTTCATTCTCTGTATGGTTTTTTACCGCTATACGATAATAGCCTTCGGTCAACCCTTGATAATTACTGCAATCCCGAATCAGGATACCTTTCTTCAGACAATGTTCATATAGCCCGGGAGCCGTCTGAAGGAAGATGTAGTTCGCTCTGGAACCATAGATTGCATAATCCAGCTTTTGCAATTCCGTAATTAGATAATTGCGTTCCTTCTCAATAATTCTCAGGGATTTTGCCACATATTTTTCTTCCTTTAGAGCTGCAATACCTGCCAGCTGGGCTGGTATCGACACATTCCAGGGCTGTGAAACTTCTCTCATCCGATTTAATACAACTTCATTAGAACAAATTCCATATCCGAGCCTTAACCCTGGCATTGCATAGAGCTTAGTAAATGCCTTTAGTATGAATAAATGCTTTGCTTCACGACATTGTTTCATTAGTGTTAAATTCTCTGATGCATTAATAAAATCCAAAAAACACTCATCAACAATTAACCAAATACCCAACTGCTCACACTTTAACGATATCTTTAACAGGAGTTCATGATTAATTAAATGACCGGTGGGATTATTGGGATTACATAGAAAGATTATCTCTATATCTTCCTTAATCTCCTCCAGAAACTCTTCTCCTAACTGAAACTCCTGCTCTTTTGTCATGGTGAAGTATGTCAGTTCACAATCCACCGATTTTAAGGCCTGCTCATATTCATAAAAACAGGGTATCGGTAAAAGTGCTTTTTGGGGTTTTAAAGCGAATACCAAGGAAAAGATTAAATCTGCTGCTCCATTTCCACAAATGATATACTCCAACGGAAGCTTTAATTTATCAGCAATCGCTTTTCTTAAATCTGTACAATGAATATCCGGGTAGTGACTTGATAGCCTTATGCCTTCCATTGCTCCTTGTACAATCCCCTTAGGAATTCCTGCCGGATTAATATTTGCAGAAAAATCCAACAGTTCCGCCTTTTGATAAATGTCACCACCATGTTTATGCATATATATACCAAGCCTTTCACCATACCTGCAAACTTTAAGCTGCAGGCACAAAGTTATATGTAAGTAATTTATATTTCACACAAATCACCCTGTCAGTTTTAAATGGAGTTTTACAACAGGAAGCAAAGTACTAGAAATTTTAAACCACCAAACAGAAGAATGCCAAGAAAGGCTGTCCAGTACAGCAGCTCATTGGCTCTTTTAATATCCATTACTTCTATTGGCCTAATAGCATCACCAATTGTTTTTTTATGATACAGAGCTCCAAAATAATAGGCATCCCCTGCAAGCTGTACCTGTAATGCGCCAGCTGTAACTGCTTCTGTATGGGCAGAATTAGGGCTTGCATGATTATATCTGTCTCTTCGATAAATGTTAAAAGCATTCCTTGGATGATACCGCTTGATTGCTGCTGCAATTATCATAAGATATGCTGATAATCTTGCGGGAATATAATTAAGATAATCATCCAATTTTGCTGCCGCCCTTCCAAAATAAATATATTTATCATTCTTATATCCAACCATAGAGTCCATGGTGTTTACCGCTTTATATAGAAACCCAAAGATTGGTCCTCCAATTGCCATATAGAATATTGGTGCAATGCTGCCATCTGAGGTATTCTCTGCTACAGTTTCCACTGCAGCCTTGACAATCCCCTCCTGGGTCAGGTTCTTGGTATCTCTTCCAACAATCATGGAAACCGCCCATCTTCCCCCTTCAACATCACCTTTTATGAGGGCATCGTGTACCTTCATACTTTCAACCTTAAGTGACTTCGTCGCGAGCAGCTGACCGCACATAATAATTTCGGCACAAATTCCGGCATATACATTCCAACGAAACAGTAAAAATAAAAGAAGGCCCGGTACTGCCACCGAAATCGTAATTACAATTGCCACCAGCAATCCTCCTGCTAATAATTCTCCTTTTTGGGTTTTCGGAAATATCCTGCGGAGAAGTTTTTCTGAACTGCTGATCAGGTTACCAATCCCCCGAACCGGGTGCCATAGCCAATGAGGATCACCTACTATCAGATCCAGCAGGTAGCCACAAAATAATGCGATCAAGGAATATTGCATATATTTATAATTCTCCCTTTCTTCTCATCATAATCTGCACTATAACCACAGCCATTCTTCACCTGCCAGTGATAGAATTCTTCCTTTGGATATGCATATTTCTCCAGGATGCTCATAATGGTTCCACCATGAACCACCAGTGCGACTGTGATATTATCTTTTGAACTATAAAGTTCCATCCTCCTCTCAAACTCCAAAAGCGTTCGTCCCTTAAACTCTTCCACTCCTTCTCCATTGGGAAAGGAAAGTGTTCCATTACTGTCCAGCCAGGCCTGATATTTTGGATTGTTCGTCAGTTCCATATAGTTTTTATTTTCAAACTCTCCAAAGTCACACTCTCGAAAGCCATCACAAACAATCGGGCTAAGCTGTGGGTATATCAATCCTGCCGTTTCCCGACATCGAGTCAGCGGGCTGGTTAATACCGTATCGACCTTAGGATAGCTTATCTTTTTCGAAGCTTTTCTTCCTTCTTCGCATAAAGGTTCATCCGTAGTACCAATATATCTTTTCTGTAAATTACCCAAGGTGGCAAAATGACGAAGCAGCACCAACCTAATCATGCTTTATCACCGTTCCAATCCCACAGAAAACACGGTGTACCTCCCTGGCATCCTTTGCTAATTTGCAGCATACTCTGCCCACAAGTTCTCTGTAGCTGCGGTCATAAGCCTCCATTGGTACAATACCACAGCCTAATTCATTTGTAATAATTACAATTTCAGGATTGTGCTGCAAAATATCCTCAACCAGAGGATACACATCCTTCTCTTCTCTTAACATTCGGTCAATCCATAGATGAAACTGATTCATAATTGGTTTTTCATATAATTCCTGCAGACTGCACACTTTGCCATCTGCTGCATCATCTATTTTTAATCCTGTATACTCCAATGCATAAGAAAGTTTCCCTTGATAAGCACCGCCGCTGATTAGCCACATATTTTACCTCCTATTATTACTCCAAGTGCCATGACTAGCTCACAAAGCTGTAGAAAATACCCTGCCAGATCTCCAGTAATTCCTCCGAATTCCTTTATTGCTTTCTTCCGATAATAAAAATAGGTTAAGAATGCACTCATCAGACAGATGATACCTAACTTCCAGTTAAGAAGTAACATGGTGGCAGCAGATAGAAGTATATAAAGTATCATTACTCGTTTTGTAAGTGCCTTATTCGCTTCGTTTGAGAAGGCGGCAGCCAGACCACTGTTCTTTGCCAAGGGGAAGGTTACTACGGATAATCCGCTCAATGTCCGTGAGAGCAAGAAACCGATGCATAAAAACGGTAAAGTTTCTTGGGATACTTCAAACCACACACCAAAAGTTAACAGGTAATATCCCACACAAGCAATTACTGCAAAAGCACCCGAATTAGGATCTTTCAGTATTTCCAGCTTCTTCTCCTTCGGCTGGTAGGAACTAAGCGCATCCGTGGTATCCATGAACCCATCCATATGAATTCCACCGGTAAGGAATAGTGGAATTAGTATAAATACCACTGTAAGAAAAACCGTGCTCATTGCCATACTCTCTCCAAGAATACTCCAAAGATAGATTACTCCACCAATTACAACACCTACCAAAGGGAAAAAGCACATTACATACCTCATATTCTCTTTCGTCCAATCAACGCGCGGCATCGGTAACTTAGAATACATGGCAAAGGCCATCATCAGGCTATTAATTATCTGCTTCATAATTTATTCCTTTCAGTAATCTCCTCTAAAAAAATAGTATAAGCATTTCGTATACCGTGCTCATGAATATCAATGAGCATATATTAGAACGACCTTCAGCCTTTAGGGCCTTTGGAGTATAGCTACTATTCTAAGATCAGGGGTATTCCGTGCACTACTTCAATTATCCGATCTGCTTGAGTACTAATACTAATATTTATTTTACCAAGGACTCGCAGGTATTCCATTGTTGACTTATCATAGTTATAACCGTCCTCAAACACATTGTTGGTAACGATTACAAGCTCTGTCGCTTGTTGCGAAAGAGCTTCAACCCCCTTTAAGACCTCTTCCAGAGTATTTTCCTTTGCTCCCTGTTCTGAGAACATTTCGTTTGCCACCAGATTTGACATACATTCCACTAAGACAAATGCATTCTCCGGTAAACTAATATCTGCAAGTCCTGTATAATACTCTAACGTTGTGAAATTCTTTTCCTGTCTCATAAGTTGATGCCTTTTTATTTTTTGCTCCATTTCTTTACCAAAGGGTTGCAGGGTGGCAATATAGCATAAACTGGATTTATGTTCTGTACCCTTTTGAGAATTATAGGTCTTATACAGAAACTCCTCTGCGTATTCAGACTTACCACTCCCACTTCCTCCAATGATGACTGTTAACATACAACGTCCTCTCTTTTTTCATAATAAAAGTAAAATAACACCACATATCTTCCGTATATCTCAAAATTTACTTTATTATTAGTATTGCTTATAGGGGCTGGTAGGCTTCTACCTCAATTTGTTCAAAGGTGCTCATCTGATTATAAACGGCCACTCCCATATTAAGTAATGGTAATAATGCAATGGCACCGGTACCCTCGCCCAAGCACATGTCACAGGTTAGAAGAGCTTCCTTATCAATGGCCTCCAGTAATAGTCTCCCTGCTTTCTCCTTAGACACGTGGGAAGCCAGAATATAATCATGAACTTTGGGATTGATGCGGATAGCAAGCAAAGCCGCCACCGCAGATATAAAGCCATCAACAATTACAGGGATTTTTGCAACAGCACCTCCCAGATATAATCCGACCATCCCGGCGATATCATAACCTCCGAGTTTTGCAAGGACCTCAATCGGATCATTTTTGTCCGGCTTATTCATTGCAATTGCACCTTTTATAACTTCAATTTTTTTAGACAAACCAATATCGGATAAGCCTGCGCCTTTTCCGGTTACACTTTCCACGGGAAGATCCAGCAGAACGGACGCAACTGCACTGCTGGTAGTGGTATTTCCAATCCCCATTTCTCCGGTCGCAATGATATTATAATTCTGTTCCTTCAATTCAAGTACCGTGTTAATCCCAACTTCGATTGCCTGCAGGGCTTGTTGTCTTGTCATCGCAGGTCCTTGCAAAATACTCTTTGTACCGTAAGCTATCTTTTTATCCATCGGTAATTTTGTATCACGATTCATACCAATATCAATTGGGATAACCTCAGCGCCTATTTGCTTTGCCATAACACAGGCACAGGAGTTCAAACTTAGGAAATTCTCTGCAACAATTGCAGTTACTTCGCTGGTTGCCTGAGTAACGCCTTCCGCTACAACGCCATTATCTGCACATAGTATCACAAGTACTTTTTTCTTCAATTCAATGTGCGTATCGCCAGTAATTCCAGCAATCTGGATAATGGCATCTTCAAGTTTACCAAGACTATGTAAGGGTTTTGCTATACTGTCCCAACGTTTTGCGCAGTGAAGCATTGCTTCCTCATCAAGAGCTTCAATTAGATCTATCGCTTTTTCATATTTCATGCAGCTATCCCCTTAATTAAATGATTTCTACCTCATTCCATTCTTTACATTTTAATAAGAACCGGTAAGCTACCCTAGGATTGGAATAATAATATAAGTGTGGAAAACCCAACATCTGATGTTCCCCGCCATGAATACAATTCCATTCCGTACCTCGTAGTGGCTTCTTAGCTTTATAGTCCTCTCCCAGTAAAGTGCTTTCAAAGTAATGAAATTCGTGCCCACGTATCGCTTCGTCCTTGGTTAAAAGCATCTGCTCCCTAACTGCAGTCAGTTCGATATAACCAAATCGATTAAGGCGGTTCGTTTTATAGATATTACCCTCAATACTTCCTACCATAGGAAACGTTTGTCCTCTCATATCCTCTATATTACGGTGAAGATACATGAAGCCTCCGCATTCTGCAATACAGGGTATTCCCTTCCCAAGTACCGTTCTAACCGCTTCTCTCATTAAAGTATTGTTACTTAAGGCTTCCGCATACAATTCAGGATATCCGCCACCCAGAATTAATCCCTGTGAACCTATTGGCAGCTCACTATCTCTTATGGGAGAAAATTCTATCAATTCAGCTCCCATATCCCTTAAGAGCTGGAGATTATCTTCATAGTAGAAACAAAAGGCTTCATCCCTGGCTACCGCAATCCGTACACTCTTCACTAACTTTGGAAGTGAAGGGGCTTGAACGCTAAGCTCCTTAGTACTTTCAGCAAGCTGCAGAAGTTCATTTATATCAATTGTCTTTTCAAATTGTGCTGCAAGTTCATTCAGTTTTCTATGATAATCTTCGACTTCTTCCGGTCGAATAAGTCCCAAGTGTCTGCTTTCAATCATTAGGTTTTTTACTGCAGGTATATAACCAAACACCTTAACCTGCAATTCCGACTCAATCTGTTCTTTCATCAACGGATACAATTGCTCTGAAATCTGGTTTAAAAGAACTCCTTTTATCTGATTATCTAATCTCAAGGTTAAAAATCCCTTAATCACTGCTAAGATAGACCCACTAATTCCCTGGCAATTTACTACAAGAATTACCGGAGTCTCTGTGATTTTACTAAGTTCGTAGGAGGAGGCTTTATCCGATACCGAGATTCCATCATAAAAGCCCATGACACCTTCCATTACTGATATATCTGCATGGTTTGCTGCTCTGGCAAATAAATATCTGGTGGTATTCTCATCTGTAAAATAACTATCCAAATTCCTGGATTTCGCTCCAATTATCTTAGAATGAAACATTGGGTCTATGTAATCGGGTCCACACTTGAAGGCAGCTGGCTGAAGTCCACGATTAAGGAATGCCTGCAATAATCCACAGGTAACCATTGTCTTTCCGCTCCCGCTGGAGGCTCCGCTAATCATAATTCTTGGTAATTTCATTTTTTCAGCCTTTCTTAGTACTTGCAAACTTTTGGTTCTCAGATTCCCTTCCTTTTTTCCTTTACAACAACTACCGTAAGATAGCCACTCTCTGGATTTAACTCCTCGAGTCCAATAAAGACCTTCTCGTTCTCCATACCGCAGTTAGATACTGCAAACACCTCAAGATCATTCACTCTTTCGTGGTCCGACAACGCCTGTTTTAAATCACTCAGCTTACTGCCAGATTTCATATAAACTTTAGTTCCCGGTAATTCCAAGGTATGGTCAATATCATAACAGCCAGGTATGATGTGTATTTCCTCCTTATTATCCGCCAAAGAAACACCAAGAACCGCTGCTGTAGCACAAAACGAAGGAATTCCATTTATAAGGACAGCATTTCCTTGATTCGCAATAACTCTGTTATGAATATAGCTGTAAGTCGAATATACCGTAGGATCACCAATAACGAGGAATGCAATGGTTTTATTCTGTTCTAAAAGCAGATTAACACTTTTATAAATCTTATCATGCACCTTCTTTAACTCTGCTTTATTCATAATCATTGGGAAGGGCATACAAATGATTTCTTTATCAACAATTTCCGGATATACCTTTTGTACAATCTGATAAGCATAACAATCCTCTTGGGATTCGGTGGGAAGAATGATAATATCACTTTCTTTGATGCACCGTAATGCCTTTAAGGTTAATAATTCCGGGTCCCCGGGACCAACTCCTACTCCATATATAACACTCATATTTACTGTCAACCTTTCTATCAAGGAGTACTTTTCCAATCACCTTAAATATTTTTTCCAATATAATAAAAGATTGACTGTGAAGTTAGTATCCTTTATTTCATTTCACATAACCTGAGAGTTCCTTCAGCTTCTAGCCACGTAAGGGTAAAATTTCAATCCGCCCCATTGCATTGTTAATATTACTTTATCTTATCCTTAACCTATTGCCTCTCTCAAATGCCTAATATAAATATTGCGAATCATCGCATATTCTCCGATTCCTTTTAAAATACACTCTGGTTGATAACCCTTTTCTATTAATAATGATGCGAAGGAATCCTCCTCCCCTGCCATATCGTTAATGGCATGATCTCCCGCCACAAGCATAAATGGGAGTAATAACACTCTCCCTTTCACTGTACTTACAGCATTTAACCGTTCCACCACTGCTTCAATTGTCGTGCTGCCTTCCACAGTTGCTATGTATACTTCTTTTCCTGACACTGCTCTAAGCTCTGCTTCTAATACTTCATAGTTACCGTCTGCTTCATGGGATGAACCGTGTCCCATAAAAATAACCGGATCATCTTGGGCTAATTCATTAATCTCCTGCCATAATGCTTTGGAGATAAGTTTATAGTACTCCTCACCTTCCAAAAGTGCAGAAGCAATACTTACCTTTTGAAATAAATGGCTTTCTGCCTTTATTACCTGCTTCATTAAGTTATTTTCTATTCCGTCAATAATATGGGTGGGAAGAACCGCAACCTCATTTACACCATCTGCTTTCATCTGCTTTAACGCTTCCCTGGTACTATTTACCACAATATTATCGCGGGTCTTTAAAATGCTTCTCACTTTATTACTGGAATATGCTTGATAAATACTCCAGTCAGGGAAGTTCTCCCTGACTGTTGCTGCTAATCTCTCAATATTCTTTTCTCTGGTTTCCTTATAGGTGGTTCCAAAGCTTACAATAAGAATTCCCTGCTTCATTTCCTTACTCGTTCTCCTTACCTTTTGTCCACTTCTTACGTTCTACCAGGCGTCCCATACAAAAAGCAAGAATACCAACACCAATTCCTGTTTGAAGACAGAAAATTAAGCTTTCTACTTCTCCTGGAAGCTCACCATTTAACATCGTTTCCAACACAGGAGTAAACCAGGGAGTATAGTTTCCTGTAATTTCTTCAATCATTACACTGCCTGCATCATCAGAACCACCAAACTCGGCACCCTTTAAAGCAAAGAGGGGTACGAATGCAATTAATACAGAAAGCAGGATTAATACAATTACGGTCTTTTTCGTTTTACTCATCTTATTTTACCTCCTTAAAAGTACGAAGTGTTTTCAGTTCAGGCTGTGCATAAGTTTCCAATGCAATAACAATTAAAACCGTAAGAATACCTTCTAAAATTGCCAGAGGCAGCTGCGTTGGTGCGAATACACTTAAGAACTTCTCTAGTGACAGCATAACTCCACCTTCGGTAGCCGGATAAGCGATTGCAAGCTGAAAGCTAGTCACACAGTAAGTAAAAATATCGCCGAGAAAGGCTGCTAAAAAGATTGCAAGCTTACGATTAACCTTCGATTTCTTACAGATAAAGTAGATTGCATAACTAAGAAATGGTCCTGCGATTGCCATGGAAAAAGTATTTGCACCCAGGGTAGTAAGTCCGCCATGTGCTAACAAAATAGCCTGAAATATCAAAACAATAATTCCAAGTATGCTTACCGTAGCTGGTCCAAATAAAATTGCTCCTAAGCCTGTACCTGTCATATGGGAACAACTTCCGGTTACTGAGGGAATTTTTAAAGATGAAATAACAAAAATAAATGCTCCTGCCATTGCCAGCAAGGTAATATTCCTTCTGTTCTCCTTTAAATTCCTTTTAATTGCAAGAAAACCTGAAACTAAGAAGGGAATACATAGGATTCCCCAGCCAATACTAAATTGAGGTGAAAGATAACCCTCCATAATGTGCATTGCATTAGCAATTGGGGTAAAGCTTAAGCTCACCGATAGGATTGCAAGGATTGCAATCAGTTTCTTCTGTTTCTTTGTCATAGTTATAACCTCCTATTATAATTATTTACAACTATTCAGAACCAAAAAATATCTAAAAATCAGCTGTGAAAGCTTTTCTTTCTAAGGATAATATTAAATATTTATGTTTGGTGAGAGCCAAACAGTGAAGAAACCGATGGCTTTCTAGCTTGGTCCAGAATAGTTTACATTTACTTTAAAAGAGTAGTTCGAATTCCTTTAAATTCTTAGGAATCTCAGCTCTAGCCTTTATAATTCCTTTTTGTAACAGCAACTCATATATTTGAAGGTAAGTTGGTTTTTTTAAGTTTGCTTTTTTTAGTAACTCCTCGTCCATAAAAATTGATTCCGATGTTCCATCACCAATTAGTCGTCCTTCAGAAAAAACTAAGATACGCTCGGCAAAACGAAAAGCAAAATCCACATCATGAGTGGAAAGCAGAATTGTTTTCCCTGCTTCCTCCATTTTATTTAGAACTTCTTCCAACATACTTGCATTTACCGGGTCAAGAGAAGCCGTTGGTTCGTCAAAGATAATTACTTCCGAGTCCATTGCTAGAATATCTGCAATACTGACTCTTTTTTTCTCTCCTCCGCTTAGATAGTGGGGCGGACGATGCACGTGGTTTTGTAAGTTCATTTCCATTATCGCAGCCAGGGTTCTCTGCTCCACTTCCTCTTTGGAAAGCTTCATGTTCATAGGTCCAAAAGCGACCTCTGCCTTAACTGTGGATGCTATAATTTGATGATCTGCCTCTTGAAATACAATTCCCACATTTCTTCTTAATACATTCTTATTTTTTCTATGAATGCTCTCACCGCGATACTTGATTTCACCGGAACTCGGTTCTCTTACACCATTCAGATTTAGAAAAAAAGTAGATTTTCCTGCTCCATTTGCTCCTAGAACTGCAATCTTTTCATTGCTGTAAATTGTAACACTCAAATCCTTTATAACCTTCTTATCCTTTTCATAGGCAAATATAAGTTGATTTACCTCCAAAATCTTCTCCCTCATAAGCAATACTCCTTTATGACAAAAGCGATGAGTAATACACCATATCCCCCGGCAAACATCAGTTGTTTTACCGTAAGTTTCTTTTTTTCTTCCCAGAACCTTAAGCTGCCTTCATAACCCCTAGCCTCCATCGCATCATAATACTGATCTGCCTTTTTCATGGATAGCACAAATAGAGTTGCTATTTCACTGCTAAAGGTACGAAAGGAAGTCCTAAGGTCACAATAGCCCAATCTCGAAACGGAAGCATCCTTTTGCTGTTGTTTGATTTCTGAAAGAATAAATATGTACCTGTAAATGAGATACATAAGCTCTAATATAATCTCCGGCACACGAATTTTTCGAAAGACAGAGATAATTTCACCCATGGGTGTGGAAAGTGTCATAACATAAAGGGCACTTACCGCAGCAAAGGCTTTTAATATTGTATTTGTTGCTAAGTCTGCACTGGCACAGGTAACATAAAGTCTTGTCCAAAAAAATCGGATATTAAATAAGGTTTCTGTCTCCTGACCAAACTGAATCAAAATTGCAATTCCTCCAAGCACTATAAAAGCAGCTGGAAGGAGCATTAGGTGATAATAATCCCTTACTTCTATTTTTGCAATTAATAGGCTAAGAAGCATCATATAACATAAGGTCATTAATGAAATACTTGGGGAATCAGCTGCAATTACAGTAATTAGAGCGCTTAAGGTAAATATTACTTTAAAGGAGGTATTCCAACTGCTTATTCCAGAGTTATAGGAATTGTAATCTATGGATACATGTCTATGATTTCTTCTCACTTACCTTTCCTCCTTCTTAAGCAATCTAATTATTACTTCTGTATGTCATTTGATTCTCATACTTCATACTCATTTGTGCACTACTAATTCGCATAACCATAACTTATGTTATGCCTCTCCTAAGGATTTATAGGATAGGACTTATATTGATTTGCCCTCCTGTAAAATGAAAGGACACAATATAAACTGGATTCTCTGCCTGCATCATATGATACCTACCCACCTCATGTGCCCTATTCACCTGTACTTGAACAATATCAACCTTTGTAACTGACAGTTCCTCTGTTAGTCTCATTACTTCCTGTAAGGTTTCAAGGGTAATTGCATTTATCACAACACGCAATTCAGGATTTTTTTGATACAGCACTTCTAGAATTCCTTTCAAATTTCCACTGCTCCCACCGATAAATGCATGCGTGGGAGTCGGCAGCACCTCCAACACTTCCGGCGCCTCTCCTGCCACAAGGGCCAGGTTATTCAGGTCAAATCGTTTACGGTTTTTCTCAATAAGTTGAACTGCTTCCTGTTTCTTCTCAATTGCATATACTTGTACACTATCCGACAATCTAGCGCACTCAATTGCTATAGAGCCCGTCCCACTGCCTATATCGTAGAGAATGGCTTCCTTATATAATCCGAGCTTGCAGATTGATATTTCACGGACTTCCTCCTTGGTCATTGGTACTTTATCTCGAATAAACTCTCCGTCCGGTAATCCATGTGTCAGATAGTTCTTCTCTGCCCCTTTATTTTCTATAAAGCAGGCGTAAAGACCATCCTTCTCAAGTTTTAAACATTCCTCTGGCTTTAGTGATAGAATTCTCTCCTCCGGATAGGAAAGCTGATAACCAATCTGTATATTTACCCCGGATAATCCTTCCTGCAATAACTTTAATCCAAGTATTTTTATATCTTCTAACCCAGAGGTAAGTAAATAGGTTTTCTTATTACGTTTAATAGCCTCTAACACATTACCCGCACGCCCATGGATACTTATAATAGTTGCATCCTGCCAGCTAATACCAAGCTTAGCGGCAAGATAAGCGATAGAAGAAATACCAGGATATATTTTTACATCTGCCTCCAAGTCTCCATTGGAGATTTCCTGGTTTAAAGCCTCATACATTTTATCAGCTCCACTATAAAAGCCTGTATCACCAGAAAAGAGAATTACAATGTTTCTTTCCTTAGGATAAGCCTGTTGCTCCCAACCCTTTTTCTTAAGAAAAGGAAGGATATCCACTGCCTGATAATAAGCTAATTTAACAGCACGGCTTGATACCCCCGCTAAGAGTCTGTTCGCTCCAAAAATAACATCTGCGTTATGAATTAACTCTTCGGCTTCTCTCGTAAGAAGCGATTGGTTACCCATTCCGATGCCAATTAAGGAAATCTGCATCCGTTCCTCAACTTTCAGCTTTTTCCGTGTCAGTTTCTCAATTTCGCTACAGACCCCCTCGAAGGAATACCCTTCGATCAATTCTGGATTGCCAATTATCATTGTCTTAATACCAGTGTTTTTGGCAGCTTGTAATTTTTCAATAAGCCCACCGGTAATGCCACTTTCCTTTGTTACCAGATATCTTATGTTATACTGCTTTATCATGGCTTCATTCATTTCTACGGTAAATGGTCCTTGTAAGGCAAGAATCTGTTTTCCGGTAATGCCATTGTCATAGCAAAGGGAAATACTTTCGAGGCTTGGCAACACTCTTACGTATAGTCTGGAGGAAAGTTCTTGCTTATTGCTATAAACAGCTAAATCTTTACTTCCTGTAGTTAGTAAAACATTCCCCAATTCAGCAGTTAAGGCTGATGCACAGGCTTCATGATCTGAAAAGTAGAATATGTCCTTCTGCTCGTCCAAATTACAATTTGTATTTCGCTTTAAGCGTAAATATGGTATTAAAAGCTTCTCCATACTTTTTTTAATATTCTCAGAAACCACCGTTGCAAAAGGGTGAGTGGCATCTACCACAGCAAGATAATCCCCCTCCACAATAAATTGTCTCATCTCATCAGAATTCATTCTACCGGATTGAATTGTTAATCCCGGTTGTTTTTCCATGACCTGCTCTCCGTACTCCGTGGCAACGCAGACCGTACAGTTGATTTTATTCCTGCATAAGCATTCTGCAATACTTCGTCCTTCCGTAGTTCCTGCAAATATCAACACCTGCTTCATAGCTGATATCCCCTTTTTGTCACCAATTTACCCTTCTGCAGCATGGTCTGGGAATTCCCGATGAACACCGTAGTGAACATATTAACCTGTTCTTCTCTTAGTTCCTTTAAAGTACAAGTAACTGTTTTTGTTCCATCTCTGCCTATGTTTTCGATATATCCGCAGCTTCTGCTCTCTTCCAAATGTTCCAACAAGATATCACAGGCTCTTTTTAAATAATCAGCTCTCTTATGGCTGGAAGGATTGTAGAGAGCAATACAGAAATCACCTTTTGCTGCCGCTGTTAATCTTCGTTCTATCAGCTCCCAGGGAGTTAATAAATCACTTAGGCTTATGACGCAATAGTCATGATTTAGTGGTGCACCCAAACAGGCTGCCCCGCTGTTTGCCGCAGTGATGCCTGGAATAATCGTAAGTTCACAATCCGGGTATTCATTAACAAGTTCATACATTAAGGAGGCCATACCATATACTCCAGCATCTCCGCTGCAGATCATTGCTACTGTTTTTCCCTTTAAAGCTTCCTCAAAACACATCCTGCATCGTTCTGTCTCTTTCCGCATTGGGGTTGATAAAAACTCCTTGCCGGAAAATCTTTCGCCCAGAAGCTCCAGGTAAACGGTATAACCAATAATGGTATCACATGCCTCCAATACCTGTATTGCTTGTACTGTCATCATTTCCTCGACACCCGGTCCGATTCCAACTACATATATCTTATGCTTCATCAAAGGTTACACTCCATTTTCTTTCTGCTATTGCAACTGTAATTCCATTCTCTGCTTGTTTTTCTAAGATTAGTTTTCCGTTATCACCGCAAGCC
Source organism: Bacillota bacterium (assembly GCA_023425485.1). Taxonomy (GTDB): domain Bacteria; phylum Bacillota; class Clostridia; order Lachnospirales; family Lachnospiraceae; genus Mobilitalea. Next base: position 10,276 of record JAFACO010000435.1, on the reverse strand, counting down.
GCCAGGGCTGAACGCTCACATACATTATCTACCCCAACCTGTTCTTCCACAAAGGCAGAGGAATTAAATTCACCTGGTATTTCTTTTAAGGTATCCTCTGTAAATGTTAAAAAGGGTAGATTATAATGGCTTGCTAAACTGACTATCCCATCTTCGTCCTTTTTTCGGTCAATAGAGGCAAAGGCCATAATCGATTCCCTTCGAATACCTATCCGATCTATCTGCCTCTTTACGGCAGTCTCTAATTCCGCACAGGATTTGTTACGCCTGCAGCCTATCCCTATTACATACGCCTTGGGGCATAGCTGCAGGTCTGCTTTTTGATTGTCTTCCTTAAAAGGAGAAACAATGACAGATGCTTTACTCACCGGATAGTCAATCAAGGTAAGTTCCTTCGGTATAACTCCCTTAACTTCACCACATATGGCAATTGTTACTTTGTTCTTGTTAAGAACAGCAGAAGATATTTTTTCAATTCCATCTCTATTACAGATATGTAAGTCATTTTTCTTAGCAAATACATCCACCGCAAATAGTCTATTTACATCCGTGGCCGTCGTGATTACCGCTGTTGCATTAAGCTTGTCAGCCAGATTACGTGCCAGTCCATTGGCTCCGCCGTAATGGCCCGATAATATTGGGATTACGAAGCTTCCTCCTTCATCAATGACCAAAACCGCAGGGTCGCTAAGTTTATCATTCACATAAGGAGAAATAGCCCTTACCGCAATTCCACTGGCTCCAATAAAGACAAGTGCCTCTTTCTTCTGAAAATGTTCTTTCGTCCAATCGGACAATCCTTCTTCTACCTTATATAGATTGGAGGTTACCTTTTGCTTTATCACAGAAGCTTTGGTATATAAGGTAACTTCCTGTTCCCTATCCGCCAGCTCCTTTATTTTTATTGATAAATCAACTCCGTTAGAGGTAAAGCTTATTATGCATATTTTCATTGTTACCTCCATTCCCAGTCATCTATAGGTTAATGTTTTCTTCTAAATTCTGTTTCAAAATCCGGTGCGTATAATCTGGATTTTTCATATGTCTTAGGTCGAAGAACCTCTCCGATTAAGATTAATGCTGTTTTAGTAATATGATGTGCTTTCGCGGTCTCTGCCAGAGTTTCAATGTCACAGAGGTAAGCTTCTTCTTCGGGCCAGGTAGCTTTATAAACAATAGCAGCTGGTGTATCCGAGGTATATCCGCCTTTTACTAACCTATCCGCTAATTCCTCCAACATCCCTGTACTTAAATAAATCGCCATGGAAGCCCCATGTGCTGCAAAACTCTCAATACTTTCCTTTTCAGGTACTGAAGTTTTCCCTTCCATTCTTGTAATGATTAGGCTTTGTGTAATTCCCGGAAGAGTATATTCGAGATTTAAAGAGGCAGCAGCACCAAAGCAGGCACTCACTCCCGGACAACTTTCATATTTGATATCTAATGTATCCAAAATATCCATCTGTTCTCGTATTGCTCCATAAATACTAGGATCTCCGGTATGTAGTCTTACTGTATTTTTACCTCCTTGTTCTGCTTGCTTCATAACTTCAATTACTTCCTCTAAAGTCAACTTGGCACTATTATGGATTTCACAATCAGCCTTTGCATATTGCAGTAGCTCTGGGTTTACCAATGAACCAGCGTAGATGATAACATCAGCTCCCTCTAATAGCCGCATTGCCCGCACGGTAATTAAATCTACCGCTCCGCTGCCGGCACCAACAAAATAAATCATGCTTACTTTTCTCCCTTTATCATTTTCTGCAAAAGCTCCAGTGCACCACTGCTCTTAGCCAGTTCGCCAAAATCATTGGAATACATAATACATTCCAGCTGCATTTTTCCTGCAGCACGTTTGTTAAGATAGAAGCAGGCTTTTGAAACAATATAATCCATGGCAGGAGCTAGCTTATCACTTTCCCTTAATCGTTCCAACGCCTCTTCTGTGGTGACACAAGAGAGAATCTCTCTTGCAAGTTCTCCGCTTATTCCAGCTTGCACCCCAGCTGCAGCCATCAGCTCCATGCGGCAATCCCCCTCTTTCGAGTGGGTGTTCATTATTCCACCAGAAAGTTTAATCAGCTTTCCGATATGACCAGTTAATAGCGCTTTCTCATAGCCCAATTCCACTGCCATATCGATGGTATTACCAATGAAATTACTGCATTTAATACTTTTATCTAAATCATATTGATACGTATTTTTCATAAAGGTCAGCCCGTAATTTCCTGGTGAAATGACAATTGCCTTATACCCTTCTTCTCTTCTAACGTTCAACTCAACCCGAATGGTATCTAACAGCGCCTGACTGCTCATTGGCTCCACAATTCCTGTGGTTCCAAGAATAGAAATACCTCCAACAATACCAAGCCTCGGATTAAAGGTTTTATCTGCAAGATTTTCTCCGTCCGGGACAGAGATAACCACTTTTATTCCACCTCTGTAATCCATAAGTTCACAGACTTGCTCCACCTCTTTTTTAATCATTTCTCTGGGAACATGATTGATTGCTGCATTGCCCACCGGTTGGTCCAAGCCTCGCTTTGTCACCCGACCAACACCTGTTCCTCCATCTATAAAAATACAAGGTCCCTCACCATTATTGTCATTTAGGCTTAAGGTAATTGTTGCAAATATCAGGGTACCTGTAGTAATATCCGGGTCGTCACCACCAGCTTTTCTTACAGCACAGCTGACCATAGATTCCGTTCTGATTATTTCTTCTATCTTTGCATCAAAGGGAATGCCTCTCGGTGTATCGATTGTTATGAAAGTCTTCTCATTCCCAGTTAGCAGCATATAGGTTGCTGCTTTTGCTGCTGCCGCCGCACAGCTTCCGGTGGTAAATCCATGACGCATAACTATCTCCCCAGTTCATAAAGTATTGCATTACAGATTGCAGCTGCTACATTACTGCCGCCTTTTCTTCCCTGATTAATGATGTGTGGTATATCCGTATGTAAGATTAATTCCTTTGCAGCTACTACATTTACAAATCCAACTGGAACTCCAATAATAAAAGCAGGTATAAAAATTTTATTTTCATACATCTCATGTAATTGAATTAATGCTGTGGGTGCATTTCCTATGGCAAAGATAACCGGCTTTTCAAGCTTTGCTGCCATTTCCATACTTACGGTTGCTCTGGTAACATTTCTCTCTTTTGCTATCTCAGCAACTTTATCCTCTGCCATAAAGCAGTGTGCTTTACCACCATAATGTGCTAAGACTTTTTTATTCACTCCGGCAAGCGCCATATTGGTATCTGTAACTATATCTGCTCCTGCTAAGATCAGTTTTTTGGCAATCTCAACAGCACCTTCGGAGAAGGTAAGTGTGTCCGCATATTCAAAATCAGCACTGGTATGAATAACACGTTTTGTTACCATCTCCTGCTCCGGTTTAAGTGTAATGTTATGCTCCAATAACTCAGTTGCTATTATTTCAAAGCTTCGATTCTCGATATCATTTGGTAAAATAAATTCAACATTCTGCATCTTTTCTATCTCCTTGCTGCGTGAAAGGCTTTACTCCTCATATCTATTTGCAATGTGTAAATTTACACGACAAAAAACCCCATGCCACAAAATGGCATGGGGTATAAAAAGACATAGTCAGACCTGTCCCTATCTATCCATTCCAAACCAGTTTCTCGTGGTTGTAGTAGCTTCATATAAGGCAGGTCTCCTGGCTGAAAGATCATAACTTACGGCAGCCTTCCCAATTAATATCAGTGACTTATTTGCCGCAAACTCCCTTATCACAGTGACGAGTTCGTACAGGATTTGCACCTGTTTCCCTTTTCATCAGAACCAAGCATATGCTTTTTCTGACACCTTAAATGTATTCAGTTTTCATTATGCATTATATAGTAGTTGCCTAAGTTTAACAAGCATTTTTCTAAAAATCTGATTTATTACTAATGTTCTACTTATATCCGCGTTCATATTGCTTGGGCAAAGGGATACTATAACCTTTTCTTTTCGCCTCATTTAGAACGAATTGTGGATCACGAAGTAAGGTTCTACCAATTGCTATCAGGTCAGCTCTTTGATTGCCGAGGATTTCTTCTGCCAGATCAATATTATCAATTAAACCCACGGCAATGGTATCCTTTTTGCATAATTTTTTAATCTCTTCTGCAAGTCTTACCTGGTATCCAGGGAATATATCAATCTTCTCACTGGAATTTCCCCCAGAACTAACATGAATAATGTCCAACATAGGGCTGACAGTGTTAAGCATATCCGCCAGTTCTTCAACACTATACCCACTCTTATTATATTCTGTGGCAGAGATGCGCAAAATAACCGGTTTATCAACAGGCCAATTTTGATGAACTTCCTCCAACACTTCCTTTAGAAATCTTGTTCTATTTTCAGGATTACCACCGTACTCGTCAGTTCTATAATTGCTCATTGGTGATAAAAACTGATTAATTAAATATCCATGTGCACCATGTAATTCCAGTGCATCATATCCAGCTAAATCTGCTCTTTTTGCAGCCTGTCCAAAGTCCTTGACAATTTGCTTTATTTCTTCCACTGTTAATTCCTTGGGTACTGTATATCTCTCATTAAACCTGATCGGACTCACACCAACTTGTAATCCGCTACCTTCGTATTTTCTTCCTGCATGGTTAAGCTGTATTGCAACCTTAGTATCTTCTTCATGAAGACTTTCCACAAGCTTCTTCATCCCTGCAATCTGTTCGTCGCACCATAACCCTAGATCGTTATCTGAAATTCTCCCATTGGGTGATACACCAGTGGCTTCAACTATAATTAGGCCAACTCCACCGATTGCCCTGGCTCCATAATGCGTCATATGAAAATTCTTAACATATCCGTCCCCATCTGCGGAGTACATACACATGGGAGGCATGACTATTTTATTTTTAAGGGTCATATTTTTAATTGTATATGGCTGAAATGTCTTCATGCAATTACTCTTCCTTTCTTTATAAGCAGATTATGATAAAAGTATTGTCGAAATCTGTATCTCCGCTAGACTTATTACAATAATTGATCTTAAATAATCAGATTAATTACAAATACTTTAGCATCTTTTGTACTGTATTCACTGTTCTTGAGGTGAGCTTTCTTTTATATTCTTTCTTTCCAAGTACCTTGTTACCAAACTCGGATGTTAAGGTATTGCCTTTGGGTACAATCCAATAAATCCCCTCCTCTTCAACAATTAACTGCTCTTTTTCATCTTTGCTGCACTGTTGAAAAAGACTCTTTAGTTGTTGTCCGAGTGATTTATCATCATGTATCAGTATATAATGATGGTAACCTTCCGGTACTTCATGCCCTTTGGCTTCCTCTATTATTTCCATAATCTGTTCCTTTGATTTAATAACCAGATTAGCATCATAACCAAAATGAGAACTTAGTCCGTCTTCTAACCTTTTCTTATGCTCATCCAGGGACATTTCTTCTGTGGTAGTTAATATGATGTTTCCAGTGGCTAGCACAGTATTAACATTCTGATAATCCATAGCCTCTATTACTCTCTTTAATTCTTCCATCTTGATACTTATTCCATTAACATTGATACCTCTTAAGAAAATAGTAAACGCTTTCATTATCCATCCTTCTTTCATCACTATTAGGGTTAGTGTGTTAAAAGCCTTCTTAAATGGAATGGGATGAATAAACTGTAACTATATCCAGATGGCGCAGACCGGCATCTATGAATTGCCTTCTTTTTAGGCAATTCATGGAATGGTAAGGCAAGTCCAGATGGATATAGATGCAGGCTTATTCATCCTTGATAGACTAAACTGGCTTTTAACAAATATGCAAAAATAGGCAAACTCCAATCGTAATGATTGATCGCTCGCCTATTTGTTTTGGATTGTTATTAATCATATCCCTTTTGAATGTGATTTGTCAATATTAATTAACCCAAGTGTCAGGGTCTAATAATCTTTAAATCCTTCTTTACTATCCGTTTTTCTTGATACATTTTTTCATCAGCATTGTTAATGATGATATCAATATATTCATTGGGACTAAATTTAAACTCTTCGATCCCATGGCTGGCACTAATAAGGTATTTTCTATTCTCTGTTTCATTAATGTTTTGATATGCCGCGTTAATTCTAAGCCATATATTTTCTGCTTCTGTTTCATCCAAGTTATTAAATATAATGAGAAACTCATCTCCACCTAGTCTGGAAATAAAATCAGAAGACCGAATATTTTCCTTTATTACACTAACTATGCTTTGTATCAGTTCATCACCAGCCTCATGACCCAAATGATCATTTACGTCTTTTAAGCCATTGATATCAATAAAGCAGATGCTCACTTTACCGCCATCTTTTGGGGCATCTTTATAGATCTTATATAATTTTTCAAAACCTGCACGTCTGTTATATACACCTGTCATCGTGTCATACTCTGAAAAATACTTTACTCGATCTTTTTCAATCTTATTAATTAACATAAGCAAAGCAACTACTAAAGCAATAATAAAGAGTAATACAAATGCCCAAATATTCGCCTCTAATATATCAACAATTCTTTCTACAAAATTATCAAAAAATAATTTTCCCTTTATACTCACTGGTGATATATAGGATACGATATACCAATCGCCCTCACCAAGACTGATTGAATAATCCTTATAATCTACCGCAAATTCATTGCTTGTCAAAATATTAGTATAGGAGAAAAGTCCTTTTGAGGTTCTTAACGAACCAACATCGCTTTTAGAAATCTCCTTCCATTCTTCAGGAAATTGATTGTTAAAGGATTCTGATAGTCTATCTACATACATGAAGGACCATTCTTTCGTTCTATCGGCTCCATTATATAACCAATAGGAGTTTGAATTCAGCATAAAGATATGACCTTTACTGTTCGTAGCAATCCTTTTCACCTGCTGCAACATATCATCGGCATAGTAATTTAATATAATAATGCCCTTTAGTACACCCTCGCCATAGTATGGAGTCGCTAGACGAATTACAGGATTTATTGGTTCTTCAATGGCATCACCATCCATATTTAGATCCATTTTTGATATGTATATTTGGTTTTCCTTCAAGTTAATTGTATCTAAGAAATAAAATCGTTCTTTCTTATTCTCTAATTCCTCCTTAGGTACAATATTTGCACCCTCTTCTGAATAGTTAATACGAATCATTTCATTACCATTGATATCTATATATCTGATTTGGTCATATATCTTCTTTCTATCCGAGAAGGCCTTCCACTGCTGTTCAATATCTGAATAATCCTTAGTGTTCATGTCAGTGAGTTTTAAGCTGTCACTTATATATAATAGATCAGTAATTAATCGATTCACTCTATTTAATATAATTGTTCTCTCAACTTCCACTAAGTTTTCTTCACTGTTTAGAATTTCACTTTGTTGAATTCGATCCGCATTCATACGAATAATTAATGAAACTGATAAATAAATCGTTCCTAATACCAAAAACACTATGATACCGTAAATTAATGTTTTTTTCAGCATTTCTAAAAAATTCCTATCTGTCACTCGCATTTTCTCCTCTGTTGTTACTTACCCTCTATTATTACTTTCTCCTCTATTATTTTAATGTTATTGCTATTTTTACATTTGCATTCCTTACATTATTGCAATTTTTCCTACAAACGTATTTCCTGAGTAAAACAAAAAATCATACTTAAGTCCTATATTCAGAAGTCATTATATCAAATGAACTTCACAAATACAATTTAACTTTTTTACTAAAACATTTTCCAATAAAATTTCATATGAATTTTTAATATTTTATAAATTATTCTCTTTTTATTATTTGGAAACAATCTCAACAAATATTATTTATATGGAAAGTTAACTTGACATTTATGTTTTCTTATGATATTTTATAAATGTAAAGTTCACTTTCCATATTTAGAAAAGAGGTGATGTTTTGAAAAACAGGTTGGAAGAAATACGAAAGCAAAAAGGGATAAAGCAAGAAGAACTTGCAGCAGCATTAGAGGTTTCCAGGCAGACCATTGGTTCTTTAGAAAACGGTCGCTATAATCCCTCTATCCTGTTAGCCTTTAGAATTGCCAGGTATTTTAACATGTCTATTGAAGAAATATTTATTTATGAGGAGGGAAGCGATGAATAAAAAAATCACTTTATATTTAGTCTTATTATTTCTCGGAATTTGCTTAGTTATTGCAAGTTTCTTTTTTCATGGTGAAGAGGTAAAGGCAATAGGAGGTATACTAATTGGAACTGGTTCTGGCTTTATTGGATTAAGCCTGTCCTTTATCATTGGTAAACACATTGAGCATAAAAATCCAGAGCTTGAAAAACAAGCAAGAATTGAAAACAACGATGAACGAAATATTCTAATTCGTTATCGTGCAAAAGCGAAAGCCGGCGATATCACCCAGTGGTTTATTATGGTGATCTGTTACATTACAATCTTAATCTCCGCACCTGTTTGGGTTTCTCTATCAGTTGTGGGTGTTTTTTTACTTTATAATATTTTAAGTATGTACCTAATGACTAAATATCAAAAGAAAATGTAATTAGAAGGGAGGAACATATTATTGAGTTTTTTGCGTACAAAATTAAGCAGTCAAAAGCTGGTCCATCGAGTAATATATACGACATCTCTTTTTTTAGTCTTATTTGTAAGTATAACAATAATAAGTTACTTTTTTTTACCTGAAGAGCTTTTAAAAAGTAAGAACCCTCTACATAACTGGGAAAACTCTAACAATACCTTATTACTGATTTTTCAAATATTCTTTTATAATATGCTTTCTGTGGCAGTCATTGCAATTGGCAGCTTATTCGGACAAAAAAAGGAACTAGAAGCAAATTATCTATCTGTTGGATATTTGGCTTTCTTTGTACTGATTAGTCAAAATGCTGTTGTGTTGGGAACATGGTCTTTTTCAGTTGTTAGTGCTGCACCTTCTCTCTTTCATCGATTAATTGGCAGCTTTGATCTCTTACATAGAGCCGGTCTTTGGGAGATGTTTGGACAGTTACTTATTACATGTTCGCTCGCTCACATTGCAACAATTCGCAGCAGTGGCAGAAAAACTGTAACTAGAAAGTTACGTGAAATTCGTCTTTGTAGAAATGAGAAGCTGGTATTACTAACTGGTTTTGCCTTCATGCTAACTGGAGCCATAATAGAAGCAATCTCCATTCACAGCCTATAGTAACTCATTCCATCACTTAAGATTCACTTTAGTAATTATTCATTCACCTTAGTAATTGACTCTTACAAACTGAAGGCTCCTTCTTCATTATGAGTTTAATTTTCACTGCTGAATTCAAGTATTGTTTCCTCACACCAAGCGATTGATGCTTTAGCGGTAAAGATACCTCTTCTTAGGGTTGCTCTTATATAGCGTACTCTTTCCCCTTCAATTTCAGAAATCCCTTTTTCCAGTTCATTTTCTAGTGCTAAATATTTATTAAGTTCTGCTTCCTGGCGCTGTTTGTATTGATTTAACATCACTATAACCTTCTCCTTAGGAATTGAACTGGAGAAAAGGAATTTCAACATAAATTCTGAACGCACTGGCTGCATTAGAGTTTCTTCTTGCAGCCAATTAAGAAGTTCCGTTCTCCCCTCTTCTGTAATTTCGTATTTAATTTTCCTGGACTCCTTCTCTCCTTCGACTTGCCTAATACACCTTTCATCAACCAAGGATTTTAAGGTAGGATAGATATGCCCGAAGTTTTCATTCCAAATACCTGAGATTACGGTATCACAATACTTTTTAATATCATAGCCTGAACTTGGTTGAATATTTAAAATACCAAGGATTGCAAATCTCGATTTATTTTTTATCATATGGACTTCCTTTCTTTATTGCATCATTATTTGATAGGTATTACTTACAATTCAACTATTCACTTACGCAGATTTGTTCTAGCGTTTCTGCTACCAGCGTAAGGTGTTCCGCTTCTTTGAATTGTGCTGAAATTCTTTGGCAATTTTCTTTCCATTGTCTATTCGTTAATAATTCTTTTACCACTTCTTTCAGTATCTCTGGAGTTATCTCCTTAAAGCTCCCTACCATTCCAAGCTCTAAATCCTTAATTCTCTTGGCAACCATATGTTGATCATTGACCATCGGCAGTGCATACATCGGCACAGCAAGGTTAAGTGCTTCGTTTACACTATTAAACCCTGCATGCGTAATGAACACATCTGTTTGCATCAATATTTCTATTTGGGGCAAGAAATTATCCACATAAAAATTATCAGGAATTAAACCAAGCTGCTCCCTACTACATTTGTTACCAATTG
>JAFACO010000422.1 GCA_023425485.1 Bacillota bacterium | reverse complement strand
AAAAGATCACTGTATTCCTGATTCGCCGACTTAGCATCATTGCAGGAGGCCAAATAATTAATCCAGAACTTCTTCGTCTCCTCCTGCATATCCTTGCTATTTAAACTTCTAGCTTTTGAAATTAATTGTTTTATTTCCTTATATCCTGCTGCGAAAGAAATCTGGATTGTAATTTCCGCTTCTTCTCCTGCTTTTAGTAATCCTAAGTTCCAAGTAAGTGCCCCGTCTCGTGCCATGAGCACGCTTTCTGCATTATCCAGTGCTCCATTTTGAATACTTACTTTTGGATCTCCACCTAATTGAAAACTTTCAATCGCCAAGTTAGAGGAGATGGACATATACTGATTCCTTTGATAATGAATGAGTGCCTCCCTTTCCAGATCTATCAGGCTTCCTGTAAAATTCTCTTTGGAGGAAGTACTCGAGGAATATAACAACCACCTTAAATTTCTGTCCTTACTACCTATATTCTTGATAGTGTATCTGCGAAGCATCATATCCTGCTCCATTAAACAAAAATCAGATTGCGTAATTTCGATACCAGCTTGCTCATTGGTAAACCGAGTAATCAATATGTTCGTCTTGTTCTCATAGCTTTGTTCTATGTTAAAATTGTTCTTCCCAAGAAAAACAGGAGTATCATTGTCTAATCGAAATCCAACTTCAAATTGCTCAACCTGCTGCATATGATCAATATTGGGCCAAAAAAGTCGTAGGAGTTCCCCTTCCTTCGATATGCAACCAAGCATTCTGGAATTACCTATGATTGCGTCGTTCAAATATGATTTTGCCATTATGTCCTCCGTTACACCACATTTAGTTCTATTGCATTCGGTATCTTAATACTAATTCCTACGGAATCAATCAGATACTCCTTATTATAGATTTGAATGGAAAGGCTTCCTTCTGTTTTTAATCGAAAGCTTGCTGTTTCTTTTGTAACCTCTATCTGCACATCCAATCCTTGATAGATTACGGAGAAGGAATAAGAGTTCCAATCTGCTGGAATACTTGGATAAAAACTTAATTGATCTCCATCTGACCTCATACCGCCGAAGCCATATACAATATTCATCCAAGCCGCAGCGATGGAGGTCATATGTAATCCTTCTCCGGAGTTTCGATTATAATTATCTAAATCAAGTCTTGTTGCAAATTGAAAGAAGCGATATGCCTCTTCACTTTTTCCTATCTCTGCAGCAATTATGGAATGAACCGAAGGTGATAAGGATGATTCATGAATACATCTTGGTTCGTAATAATCATAGTTAACTTTTTTTACTTCCTTAGAAAAATCATTACTATACATGAATAACATCATTAAAACATCTGCCTGTTTAATCATATCCGTTCGATAAATCCGATCGTAGGACCAATGGTGATAAAGAGGAAACTCCTCTACTGGAATTGAGTCCAAATCGATGTGCGGCAGCAAGAAGAACCCATCATGTTGTTCAAATAGTCCCTCCTCAGTTATCGGCAGATACATATGATCTGAAATCTCACGAATTCTATCCAGTTCCTCCTGTGTGAATTTTAGCTCTTTCAGCAGAAGTTGAAGCTCTAGGTTTGCCGATTCCTTCATTTCATCAACTACCTCAAGGGTAAAATCCATTGCCTTTTTTGCAAGATAGTTTGTGAAACAGTTGTTATTTACCATCATATGGAATTCATCGACACCCATTACCCCATAATAACCATATTCATCTGTAACAGGGTTTCGTTGAACTCTACTCTTATAAAAACGACTGATTTCAAGCAGCATCTCTATTCCTTTCGAATAGAGGAACTCCTTATCTCTACAAATCTTTTCATAATTAAAGATACCGAAGGCTATGGCCCCACTAACGTGAATTTGCAAACTTGAATGCTGCCAGGCACCACAGGTTTCAATTCCATCAATGGTAGAAATCGGGTAGCAAGCACCCTCACAGTCTAATTCCTTCGCTCTTGCCCTTGCTTCCTCCAACAAATTATAACGGTAGGTAAGAAGATTCCTGGCAGCCTTGGGATTATTAAATATGTAAAATTGCAGACAGTATGCCTCGGTATCCCAAAAAGCCTTCCCTCCATAAGCTTCTCCTGACAAGCCTTTCGCACCAATATTTAAACTCGGATCAGAGCCACGATAGGTTTGATGAAGCTGAAACACGCAAAAACGTATTCCTTGCTGATTTTCAGGATCACCATCGATTATTATATCTGATGCGTTCCAGATATTATTCCAATATATACAGTTTTCATTATAGATCTCGTCAAAGCTTATCTCTTTATATTGTTCGGCAGTATTCTTTCCAAGCTCCCAGATTGTTATCGGTTCTTCCTTCTTTTTTGCTGCGTAGTGCACGACCATCTTATCAAAAGTAACGTTATTCTCTTGCTTAAGATCAAAGGTAATTTCAGTTCCAAGAAAACGCTCTCCTTCCAGCTGCTCCTGACGATAATCACAAGAAACCTCGAAGCGGTAGCCAGAATAAAGTCTTAGTTTACTTCTCTTCGTCTCGCCTAACACAGAATGAAGCTTTTCCTCATGCTCATACTGGATAACCTCCCAGTTACTGTCTGCGTAGTATGGGATATGCGCATTGAAGTCCAATCCAGTAACCACTTTAATCTCACCCTCAAAGTTCACTGCTTCAAAAACAATTCGCTGTCCTCCAACATGATTAATCTTCATACTTAGCAACCGTTCAAAAGTTAACTTAAGCTTTTTTCCGGTGCCCGTAGTCCAAACAAAACTTCTTTGCAGCTTGCCATTTCGAAAATCAAGCCTTCTAGTATAGTCAGAATAATTACTCCTAGCAAGGTCTAAAGTTTCCCCATCTATACTGATTCGTGTATAAAGCCAATCTACTGTATTGGTCATATCTCTTGATATATCAACAAACCCTTTATATCTGGCAGGATGATAGATTGGTGTCTCCTCATAGAAGCCATTGAAATAACTCCCTACATTCTTATCTTGGCTATATCCTTCCTCAAAATAACCACGTATTCCCATGTATTCATTGCCCAAGGAAAATACCGATTCACTTACTTGCCCATACTCCGGATCAAAGCCCTCCTCTGATATTGACCAAGGGTCCACTAAATAATATTTGTCCGCAAACTTACCCATCCAACTACCTCCACTAGTCATTGTATTTAATCGATTAACCTTTGCCCTATATAAAATCCTGCATGGCTATCTGCAGGTCTTAGATTTAAAATCAGTATTTACTTATCTAGAGCCGGTTAAATCATAATTATAAAGCAATAAAATATCAACCCATAAATATAATTAATTTGTATCTATTCAGAGCAAATCAGAATATTTAAAAATCAGATATGAAAGCTTGCTTTCTAAGGATAATTTTTAAGTATTCAAGTTTGGTTGAACTTAATAAATTTAACAGGGTTGAACTAATTTGTTTCTATAAACTTGCACGTTAAACTATTACGCTAACGTTAATCGATTAACCTTATTATATACTATTTTTAACTCTTGTCAAGTTCTTCTTGCGTTTTCTTTTCTTCATCTAATGCAAAGTGCTACTATTTTTAGTTATTAGACTACACAAAAAACCCCGCTTATTCAGCGGGGTTCCTTTATGTTAACTTATGCTAATTTTGATTTTGCAACTTCTGCAAGAGCAGCAAAGCCCTGTGCATCATTGATAGCTAAATCGGAAAGCATTTTTCTATTGATTTCAACGTTAGCTAATTTTAAACCATGCATCAATTTGCTGTAAGATAAGCCATTGATTCTTGCTGCAGCATTGATTCTGGCAATCCATAACTGTCTGAACTGTCTTTTTCTTTCTTTTCTACCAGCAAATGAAGAAGTTAACGCTCTCATAACTGACTGTTTTGCTACTCTATATTGTTTGGATCTGGCTCCTCTGTAACCCTTTGCCAGCTTTAACACTCTATTGTGTCTTTTCTTTGCGTTCATTCCGCCTTTAATTCTTGCCACGTTCTATTCCTCCTTATCACCTATCTCTTAGAGATATGGTAAGATCTTCTTCATGTTTTTGATATTAGTTTCATCCGTCATAACTGCTTTTCTAAGGTTTCTCTTTCTCTTAGCGGATTTTTTAGTCAAGATATGGCTCTTATAAGCTTTCATTCTCTTTAACTTACCGGTTCCTGTTTTCTTGAAACGCTTCGCTGCTGCTTGGCTTGTTTTTAACTTGGGCATGTTATTTCCTCCTTAATAATTAATGCAGCCCGGTCGGGCAGTATTCTGCACCTTCCTATATGCTGTCATATATTTAGTATTTTAACGTTTTTCTGTTAAGAACATAATCATGTTTCTTCCTTCGAGCTTGGCTGGTTTTTCAACAACGGCTATATCTTCAAGCATAGAATAGAAATTATCTAAGATAACTTTAGAAGCTGAAGTATGAGCCATTTCTCTACCACGGAAACGTAATGCAACCTTAACCTTATCACCATGAGTGATAAATTTGCGAGCTTGATTCGCTTTTGTATTTAAATCGTTATCATCAATGTTTGGAGATAAACGTATTTCTTTTACTTCGGTTACTTTCTGTTTCTTTTTCGCTTCTTTTTCTTTTCTTGCTAATTCATATCTGTATTTGCCGTAGTCGATAATTTTACAAACCGGTGGTTTAGCTGTAGGAGCAATTTTTACTAAATCAAGATTAGCATCCTTAGCTAGTTTCATTGCATCCTTGGCAGACATGATCCCTAACTGCTCTCCGTCTTCACCAATCAGGCGAACTTCTTTGTCCCTGATCTGTTCATTAATCATTAAATCGCTAATAGTACTGCACCTCCATAGGTTATAAATGTTATCAGAAACTACTGGAAGAAACCTGCTACGCCCGTTTCTCCAGTTATCGCGGGTGCGTTCGTATTTTACAAAGCAGAACCTTGCTGATACTTCACTTTACCTTCGCGTAAAAAAAGGTGGATAATAAGATTATCCACCTGCAAAATTTATCCTCTATTATCTATGTAGATAATATTGTTATTATTATGCTTAACCCGCTCGCTGTACTTACATACGCTATGGGTGAGAGATGGATTCTCTTCTTTCCTGTAAATATTGGTACCCAATACTCACAGCTAAACTAGCATACCACAAAAAGCATATGCTGTCAATATTAATATTTCTTTTGTCCTACTTATACTGATTTTTTGTTATTATTATTCTGTTTTTCAAAAAAACTTATTGCTTTACACTTGTCCGTTCCACTACCACGTCCACAGTTTTTGAAACAGCAGTTCCAAGTACAAAGCAGATCACCATTTCTATTAATCCGTTAATCGCAACAAATCCTACAGCAAAGGCAAATGGATTAGTAGCATTTAGTGAAGTAACCATTCCTTGAATATAATCTGAGGAATAAAAAATTAATACTAAGGTTGTCATAAATAGTACTGTGTTCGAAAGAGGACCCACCAAGTTGGCAACAGCATATGAGACACTCTTCGTCTTATCAACTTTCTTAAGTGCTGCAAAGCAGACTCCGCTTAGCCATCCCATAAGAATACGTGGTATAAGGCATAAAATAAAGGTACCAATAGGGTTTATAGCAAGCAGAGCTGCACCAAATGGACTCATTCCAAAGCACTGTATGAAGCTAGTGATTCCAAACACGCCTCCAAGAATAGCACCTGCTCCCGGTCCAAGGAGAATTGCTCCAACCGTTACCGGAACTACAATCAAGGTAATCTCTAATCCGGGTGTTTTAATATACCCAATAGGGGTAAATGCCATTAGTACAATTATAGCAATAAATAAAGCTAATTGTACCATTCTTAATGTGTTGTTTCTTCTGATCGTTTCCATAATGAACCTCCTTATGGCGCTTTGCGCCATCCTAAAATGATTTTTCTTTGTTAGTCTTGAATTAGGTTCTATTTAGTTGTTCTGACATGATTAAAAGGTACTGCACATCAATCAGCTTTTTTCTCTTTTAGAAGTTTTTTCTCTAAAATAATAAAAAACGCCCTGCAAGTAATCCGCCAAATAGCGGTTACGGCAAGACGATGCTTTTATTATATCAGAACATTCTCGTTGAATTCGAATAATAAAACCGTTGGTTCCTGCCATTATAAGGTCAAGACTATGGTGTTCTTTAATAAATCATCGCGACCTTAATTTCTACTAATCAGTAGCTACTTTTAGCCGATACATAGTAAAGTGCTATAGTGCTCACTGCTTTATAACAGGTAACTGTTATAATTTTAGTATGTGTTTAAAGAAGCAATTTCATTATTAGTACAATTTATGATATATGAAATTCTCACAACTTGCAAGTAAAACTTCACATTAATAAACTAGAAGCTTATGGCTGTATTTCTTCTCTTTTAAATATATAATAAAAGGAAATAGCACTACATATTCCACCCACGAATAACATAAGAACCCTATATAACATCTCATCGGGTATCAGCGGCAGGAGTAAGGAGCTTAAATTAATGAAAATATGAAGTATGATTGCTGCAAGCAGGGACTTAAATTTATAGCAAATTGCTCCTAATATAAATCCTAGTATAGCCGCATAAATACCCTGCACCAAATTACCATGATATAATCCAAATAACACTGCCTGTAAAAGATTCGCTCCTAGAAAACCAACTTGACGAGTTGCTAATCGAAAGACTACTCCTCGAAAGATTAACTCCTCAGTTATAGGTGCAACAAATCCAATCATAAGTATTAATAAAAATGGTTTTATTGCTGTTATGCTTTCAATGACTTTAGAGTAATCCTGAAAAACTGATGTGAAATAAGGCTGCAGTAAACTTAA
>JAFACO010000407.1 GCA_023425485.1 Bacillota bacterium | reverse complement strand
ATGATAAGCACCGCCCATCTTAAGTATGTTTTTTTTACCTGTAGCAAGTCTTGCAACACGAATGGCTGCCATACAACTTTCAGTACCGGAACCTAACATACGAAACATTTCAACCGAAGGAATGTGTTCAGAGATTTTTTGTGCAAGTTTATATTCATATTCATGAAAGAGACCAGTAGAAGGACCACAATCATTTAAGAGTTCAATTACTTTTTCTCGTACTATTTCCGGATTACTGCCAAGAACAGTAGGGCCACCTGCTTGCAGAAAATCATAGTATTGATTGCCATCTATATCATATAAATAAGCTCCAGAAGCCTTTGAAAATACAAGGGGAAATGGATGGTTAAATGCCAGGTTATGTTGGACACCACCGGGAATTAGGGTCTTTGCCACATCAATCATTTGCTTTGACTTGGTACATTTCTTTCCATAATACTCCGTTTCATATTCTTCCAAAGCTTCCTTACTAATGCTATGTACCGGTTTACTTATTAGCTCATTGAGCTGTTTGGTGATTGCTGCAGCATCCGGATATTGAGAAATAGCAAAATTAGTATCCATTCTTAAGACCTCCTTCTGTTTATACGAGAAAATTAGCTTTCCATTCCATATAACCTATGAATGAGTCACCACTCATATGATTTAAATATAGCAGATATTGGGTAATAGTCAATACTAATTGGGATTAAATACAAATAAATGAAATTATATGTAAAAATACTTTTATTTTTGGAAATCGTATGATAGTATTTTTATGAGTAACGACTCATAATTACATACTAGAGGAGAACATAAATGACATCACTTTTCGAACGAATACCAGAGGAAAAAAGAAACCGCATACTTGATGCCGCAGTAAATGAGTTTTCAAACCTGGGATTTGAGAATGCAAACACAAATAAAATTGCCGCAAGAGCAGGCATAAGTGTAGGAAGTCTATTTCAGTATTTTGAAAATAAAGAAGACGTCTTTCTAACAACCGTCAAATACTGTGCATCGGTATTAAAGATTGCGCTGGAGAATATCTTAGAGGAAGAGGAAGATATCTTTATCAAGGTTGAGAAGGTACTTCGTGCAATATTGAAGCATTCACGAGAAAATGGAAATATGATTAGGCTTTACAATGAGATCACGACCAATAGCAATTCCCGTCTGGTGCTGCAAACTGTAGAAAATATAGAGGGAATGACGGCAAAGCTCTATACGGAAATCATAGAAAGACTGCAAAAACAGGGAGAGAGCAGGGATGATTGCGATCCCAGAATGCTTGCATTTTTTATTGACAATATGTTTATGATGCTGCAGTTTTCTTACTCCTGCAGTTACTATCAAGAGCGTTTTAAATTGTATGCTGGCGAAGATATTTTTTTACAGGATGATTTATTAGTAGAAAATGCGTTGAAATTTATTAAGTCAGCATTTACAAAAAAGTAAATAAGGTGAAAGTCAAATAATACTTACATAGAAGACTAGTCATAAATAAAAACAGAATATAGTAGAGTTCACAGTTGCAAATGGAATACGAAAATCGTAGGAAATGGATGTGATAGGATGGATGGAAGGACGAATGGCAATTATGTTGTAACCTATGATGTGGGAACAACAGCAGTAAAGACCTGTATCTTTAAGCTAGAGGAGCAAATTAGAAGAGTTGCACAAGCAGAGATGAGTTATCCACTGCAAATCCTTGACAATGGCGGCGTAGAACAAAATCCTAAGGACTGGTGGCAGGCAATCGCAGCAACAACAAGGCAATTAATCCATCAAACAGGGATTAGGACTGATCAAGTCGCTGGTCTTTCGTTCTGTTCACAGATGCAGGGACTTGTGTTGGTGGATAAAGCAGGGGAAGCAGTACGTCCGTCCATGAGTTATATGGATCAGAGGGCTAGAAAGCAGCTTAAGAAAGGGCTTGCTTTTGGTGTTCAAATCGCAGGCTGTAACATCTATCGACTATTAAAGTCCTTATCCATAACAAAAGCTGTGGCAGCAAGTGTAAAGGACCCAGTATGGAAGTACAAGTGGGTGGAAGAAAATGAACCAGAAATCTATGAAAGAATACATAAGTGGTTAGATGTAAAAGAATATCTTATATTAAAATGTACAGGAAATTTCATTATGACCAGAGATTCCGCCTTTGCAACTCTTTTATATGATACAAGAAAAGGAAAAGGAAGCTTTAGTAAAAGCATGTGTAAGATGTTCGGTGTTAGATATGATCATTTACCGTTGATAATTGCCTCCACGGATAAAGCAGGCGGATTGACATTGGAGGCAGCAGAACAGCTTGGACTGCTGGAGGGAACTCCAGTATTTGGCGGTGGTGGGGATGCGTCCTTGATCGGGGTTGGTGCAGGTGCGATTGCAGAAGGCAAAACACATATCTATAGTGGAACCTCTGGATGGGTGTCCACGGTAGTTAATCGACCGATGGTGGATACCAGCGCAATGATTGCAGCTGTGGTCGGAGCAAATCCGGGATATTATAACTATTTTTCAGAGCTTGAAACTGCGGGGAAATGCCTGGAATGGGTAAAAGACCATCTTGCACTGGATGAAATTGATATTTATCTGGAGAAGAAAAAAGTATCGGAAACCCATGAAGCAGTCTATACCAGCTTATACGATTACATGATGCATGTAATTAAAAAGATACCTCCAGGAAGTAATGGCGTAATCTTTACTCCCTGGCTGCATGGTAATCGATGTCCCTTTGAAGATTCCAATGTGAGAGGTATGTTTTTTAATATTGGATTGGAGACAGGTAAAACAGAACTAATCCGATCCGTTCTAGAAGGTGTCTGCTATCACCTAAGATGGATGTTAGAGGCCCAGGAAAGAAAGATAAAAACCTCCAAGGAGATTCGTTATGTTGGAGGAGGAGCCTTATCTGCTTTGGCTTGTCAGATTCTTGCTGATATTCTAGGGCACCCAATTGAGACTGTGGATTACCCGCAGGATGCGGGTGCAATGGGAGCGGCAATTGTAACGGCTGTTGGGATCGGATATATCCGTACACTGGAGGAAGCGGAAGCTTTTATACCGATTTCAGCTACTTATTACCCTATTCAGGAAAATAAAAAAATCTATGATAAATGTTTTGAAGTATTTAGAGAGCTATATAAGAAGAATAAGAGAAACTTTTTTATCATGAATCGGGTTATAAATTAGAATAAATATATTTGATTAATATGAAGTTATGTTATTTACTAATAAGAATCATTTTATAGTAATAAACTATCATTTATTTTTTGCCATTATAATCTTAAACGTGGTATACTATAAATAGCACAATAGTCATGATTGAGAGGTAGCAGTTAATGTTGACGAGAAGAAATAGCAAAAACGGTGATGAGCTTTCTATTCTGGGATTTGGATGTATGCGATTTCCAATGAAGGGAACAGGAATCGATGAGCCTAGGTCCATAGCAATGATAAGAGATTCCATTGAGAAAGGCGTCAATTATTTTGATACCGCGTATTTCTATCATGCAGGTAAGAGTGAGTCCTTATTAGGTGATGCTTTAACTGGTGGATACCGTGAAAGAGTTAAAATTGCAACAAAGCTACCGCCTTTTATGGTGAATAAGCTGGAAGGTGCGAAGAAAATTCTAGACACACAGCTATCCAAATTGCAGACAGATTATATTGATTACTACCTGCTACATATGTTATCCGATAAAGCAACCTTTAATCGAATGGTGAACCTTGGGGTTATAGAATGGCTGGAGCAGTTAAAGAGTAAGGGTGTTATTCGTAATATTGGATTTTCCTTTCACGGAAGTAAAATGGAGTTTGAAGAGCTGGTTCAGGCTTATCCTTGGGATTTCTGTCAAATACAGTACAATTATCTGGATGAGAATAATCAAGCAACAAAATCTGGACTTTTATTGGCGCATTCCTTGGGGATTCCGGTTATTATTATGGAGCCTTTGCGCGGCGGAAAATTAGTTAACAATTTACCATCTGAAGTAATAGATGAATTTAATTCCTATCACGATAAGCGTACACCAGCTGAGTGGGCTTTACGTTGGATCTGGAACCATCCAGAGGTTAGCGTAATCCTATCAGGAATGAGTGATGAGGATCAATTAAATGAAAATATTAAGATAGCAAGTGATGCGAAAGCGAATGATTTTGGAGAAGTTGAGTTGGCCATATTTGACCGGGTGAAAGAGGTTTTGCATGAGAAAACCAAAATTCCATGTACCAGTTGTGGTTATTGCATGCCCTGTCCTTTCGGCGTCAACATTCCAGGATGTTTCTCCTCATATAATGAAAAATATTTGCTAAACTTAAAGGGTACCAGATGGAAGTATCTTCAGACAATGGGAGTAACATCAAAGC
>JAFACO010000395.1 GCA_023425485.1 Bacillota bacterium | reverse complement strand
GTGTTGATATGATAAGTTTGATGGTAAGTAGGTAGTGGTGCTAGGATGGTAGTATTGCTGTAAAAAAGTGAATTTTAAAAAGTGCATTGGAAAAGGGGATTTTTATGAGAAAGCTATTTGATCTTTTTGGGAAAAAAGAAAATAAGCAGGTTTCTGAACAGGAGAAGGGCAAGGAGCCTAAATTAACAAATGCAAGTTCAGCTAAGCAGAAGTTGATTACCGGTTCCTTTGTATATGGGGTTCATGATGTATTTAAAATACTCAACTCTAATGATCTTTTGGTTGTTGGCAGAGTTAAGGGAACAGTAAATCCAGGTATGGCAGTTTATGTTTCTAACTTTGGAGAAGATAATGGTTCAATACTCCTTACAACAGTTTTAGAACTTGAGATTAATCAAAGAACCGTGGATACAGCTACAGATTGCCTGGTGGCATTAAAGCTTGAGGCAGGACAAAAGGTTGATATAAAAATAGGCTCAATAGTCCATACGAGAGACATAAGTACAAAGGAGGTTCATGATGCGTATATTTCGGCAATAGGTGATGCATATGTATTGCGTAAAAATTTAGTTTTATCTGATGATGAGCTTGCAGCTATGAGTATTACTGATTGTGCTGAAGCTTGGAGATTATTTAACTGGTTTCATTCAAAGAATTCTGCAATTGAGTCTGAAGAGGAAAAATTAGAAAAACGTAAAAGAATAGGAAAACTTGCTGCTGCTTTATGTAAAAAGATATTAGCCGCAGATGAAATTTATACTGTTTTCAATAAGAGAACTGGCGAGCCCCATATGTTTTCACAGACGATTAAACAAGATGGCGGCTATATGTGCACACCTCCGGATATTATGATCATTTCAAAGGCGTATTCAGATGCATATGAACCCATGTATACTACAGATGAATTTGAAATGAGAAAAATTGAAAATGGTAAAAATAAGGATGAGATATATAATTTTTTGGGAAGTACATTTTATTTAAACGGTGCATGTGGTGTTGCAATTCTTTCAGAGCAGACTGCAATTGATGCCAGTAAAATTGTGCCAAAGCCTGATTATGGTGATACACCACAAATTAATATTCCGGTGACTAATCCAGAGCTTATGAGATGGATGCTTCTTTTAGGACAGCTTGGACATCCAGAAACTCCAGATGCAGAGCTTATTTACAAGCTATATTACAGGTTTATGTCTATTGAGATGACGAAAGCCATGTTTGTTATTCCTATGCAGACAGAAGGAGAAATACCTAAAACTGATGAAAAAGGAGAAGCTGTACTTAAGCAGGGAGTAAAACTAAATTTTCCAACTATGAAAGGAAAATACGATAGAGATGCAGTTCGTATGTTTACTGATTGGAAGAGACTACATATGGAATATGGTCCTGAGTGGAGTGGTTTCCTTCAGCCTATTTCAGGGATGATTGATGTATTTGACTGTGCTGTAAATGCCACAAAGTTTCCAGCAGCAGGCTGCTATATCAGTAAAGATATGTATGAAGAAATGATCAAGATGTAGTTGAGACAATTGTCTTGTTGCAAAAGAAAATAAGTTCCCACAGATATTATTTATTGAAAATTTTATAGGGTTAATATTATTCTTTCCAATGTAAGCGAGGTGTAAAGTTATTGTTACCCTCGCTTACGTTTTTTAAATCTAGGTTCTTTATAATTATAGAAAAGTATGCAATTATGTTCTACTGTTTTACACTAGGAATTACTATTTTTGATAGCTTTAGTTACGATTAATCAAATCATCAATTTCCCTCAAATGCAGCTGGAAATGTGGTAGATAATCAATAATCATTGCTTTAAGCGAAACAGCTTTATTTAGTGCACTAATCCATTCATTCTCCAATTTATCTATGTTCACGTTGTTTATAACATGGATAATATGAAGATTGGAATATTTCCATAATTGAACTAGGTCCTCCCAATTTTCATTCTGATAGTTCTGTATTGCAATCCATTTGTCATTATTACCGAGGTTTGCATAATCTGGAAAAATCAGAGGGCTGGCATGATATTGCAAATGTATCAGCCTATGGATGTTGTTAGAGGCAGAATCGGTCATATGCCCGACAATCTGCTTAATGGTTCTGTTTTGCCTGTTTCTCCTTTGGGTTATCACGTCTTTTGGAAGCTGTAATAATATTGGTTCCCACTCCTTGATTAAACTTAATAGTTCTTCATTATTTTGTTTAAACTCGTTCATATTAAAACCTTCTTTCCATTATGTTTTGATCAAATATTTCGAAATATTATATAATATGGTATCATATAACAAAGATTTAGTGAAATTGATAAATTCTATGCAATTACTCGATAAAATCGATAGGAGATGCTGCCAATGGAATTAAGACAATTAAAGACTTTTTTGACTATTGCAAAGCTGCAAAGCTTTTCAAAAACAGCGTTAGAGCTGGGGTATGCGCAATCCTCCATAACCTCTCAAATCCAATTGCTAGAACTGGAACTGAAGGTGAAGTTGTTTGAGCGTCTGGGACATAATATCGCATTAACATCTGAGGGAAAGAAACTACTACCCCTTGCTGAACAGATAGTAAAACTGGCAAATGATGCGAAAAACATTGCTGGTGACTCGGATAAACCCAGTGGTATCTTAGTCATCGGCGCAGTGGAATCTTTGTGTGTGTCTAAACTACCTAGATTATTAAAAGAATACCGCACACGCTATCCGGAGGTCGAGATTTTAATCAAGTTTGGCAGCAAAGCTGATTTTTTAGAGGCATTAAAGAATAATACAATTGATATAGCTTTTTTTATTGACAAACAAATAGCAAATGATGATTTCATTACAGTAGTTCAAACTCCGGAAACAATGGCTTTTTTGTGCTCCTCCGAGCATGCTTTCGCCAATAGAGAAAATGTCTATCCCGAAGACTTATCGGGTGAGCCACTGATTTTAACGGAAACCAGCTGTGCTTATAGAGAACTCTTTGAAAATATAATGTCACAATTCAATGTAAAGCCCCGTTCAGTTATTGAATCTGGTAATATTCAGGCAATTAAACAGCTGACCTTGAGTGGAATGGGTATCACATTTCTGCCGCAGACCGCTGTCGATGAAGAGCTGTCGCAAAAGAGGTTTGTGAGACTAAATTGGAAGGGACCGGAATTCCACATATTTACCCAAGTGCTTTACTATAAGACAAAATGGATGTCAGCAGCACTTAAAGCTTTTATTGAATTAATACATGATAAGGAGGTAGGAATATATGAAGATTAACATATACACCTTCTATGCAATGTCAAGCCTAAATTTATTAAAACAAGGTAAGTATAGTTCCCGTAAGAAGCATCGAGATTTGTAGAAACTCATTGGTAGTGCATCTGTTGATGTTTGAAATCATACAGAAATTTATATTCGCGTCAAGGCTATATG